>CAITAM010000166.1 GCA_903890265.1 uncultured Pseudomonadota bacterium
CGTGGACCTCACCCGCGTGAAATTCCGCCTGCTGGAGTCCACCGAAATCGAGCGCTACGTGGAGCTCGACCAGCCGCTCGACTGCGCCGGCAGCTTCCGTTCCGAGGGCCTTGGCATCACGCTCTTTGAGCGCCTGGAGTGCGAGGACCCGACGGGTCTCGTCGGCCTGCCGCTGATCTGGCTCGCCACGGCCCTCCGGCACGCCGGCTTCGACTCCCTCGCCGTCGGCCCCTGCCTGTAGCGGGGGCCGGCGCATGGCGCCAAATCGCTAGCGCCGGCGCCGCGGCCGCTTGACGGACAGCCAGTCGATGACGGTCGACAGCTCCGGCGGCAGCGGCACGCTGATCTGGAAGGTGTGGTCTGGCGTTGGCCAGTCGAGCGACACCGACTGGGCGTGCAGGAACATCCGTTCAAGGCCAAGCGCGCGCATGTCCTCGTTGTAGGCGCGGTCGCCGTATTTCGGGTCACCGGCCACCGGGTGGCCGGCGTGCGCCGCGTGGACGCGGATCTGGTGCGTGCGCCCGGTGTCGATCGTGACCTGCATCAGGGTGCCCTTGGCGCCGAAGAAGTCGACGCCCTCGAAGGTGGAGCGCGCGTCCTTGCCCGACTCGTGCACCCGCACCATGCGCTCCCCGCCCTGCTTCTGGCGCGTGGCGAGCGGCACGTCGACGGTCGTCTTGCCGAGGTTCCACTGGCCCTTGACCAGCGCGAGGTAGCGTTTTTCCACCCGGCCCTCGCGAAAGGCCCCGTGCAGCTCGCGCAGCGCCTTGCGGTTCCGCGCCACCAGCAGGATCCCGCTGGTCTCGCGGTCGAGCCGGTGCACCAGTTCGAGTTCCTCGTCCGGGCGCAGTGCCCTCAGCGCCTCGATGACGCCAAACGCGAGCCCGCTGCCGCCGTGCACCGCAAGCCCGGCAGGCTTGTTGATGACGAGGAGCTCCCGCTCCTCGCGCACGATCGCCCCGGCCACGACCTCGAGCAGGCTCTTCGGCACGCTGCGTGGCGCGGCCTCGCCCGAAGGCGCCGGCTGCTCGCGCTGCGGCGGCAGGCGGATGTCGTCACCGAGCGCGACCCGCGTGTCGGGCTTCGCCCGCTTGCCGTTGATCCTCACCTGTCCAGTACGCACCAGCCGGTAGACCAGCGAGCGCGGCAGACCCTTCAGGGTCCGCATCAGCCAGTTGTCGAGGCGCTGGCCGACCTCGCCCTCGCCGACCGTCACGTGGGTCGCCTTGGCGGGCACTGGCGCCGCTGTTTCGGAGGAGTCGGGGGAGGTTTCGTAAGACATTGATTCGCCGCAGGTCATAGGTTATATTCGAAGGGTTATTACAGACGATGCAGATCTCGCGAAGCGTTTTCTGGTCGTCGTACCAGCGCGGCGCCCGTTCTGGAACCGCCCCACCCGGCCGAGTTGCCGGCCTGGAGCGTTCCCCGTGTGGTTCGCCGCATAGTAGTTGGTTCTGGGCAACCAGACCATCGATCGACCGTCGGCTCTGACGCACCGACGCTGCGATACGGACGGCAGCGACCCCTTACATAAGGCTGGGGTTCGCGCCGCCCCCGCCGGGATTGTCCACGGCGGTCGGGTATCGGGCTGTCGCCGGGCGCACCAGCGGTTCGTGGAATCTTCAAGGCTCAAGGCAGGCGGGTGCACGATAAGACCGTGCGCCGCCGACGACTACCAACGATGACCCTACGTCACAGTACGCATCGCTTATCGCCGGACCGCTCCGGCTGCCTCGCATTGTCGACTCTCCCATCGAACCGTCACGCGCCCTACCGAGCCGCGGTCTCTCAAGACATGCGAGTAGGGTTTTATGAAGAGAATGCTTATCAATGCGACGCAGGCCGAGGAGCTGCGCGTTGCGCTCGTTGACGGCCAGAAGCTTTACGATCTCGCGATAGAGATCCCGTCCAAGGAACAGAAGAAGTCCAACGTCTACAAGGGCCGCATCGCCCGCCTCGAGCCCAGCCTCGAGGCCGCGTTCGTCGACTACGGCGGCAACCGCCACGGCTTCCTGCCGCTGAAGGAAGTCGCCAAGGAGTATTACCGGACCAACCCCAGCAACGGCCGGCTCAACATCCGCGAACTGCTGAACGAAGGCCAGGAAGTCATCGTCCAGGTCGAGAAGGAAGAGCGCGGCAACAAAGGCGCGGCGCTCACGACGTATATCAGCCTCGCCGGCCGCTTCCTCGTCCTGATGCCGAACAATCCCCGTGCCGGCGGCGTGTCGCGCCGCATCGAGGGCGAGGACCGCGAAGCCACCAAGGAAGCGATGGATGGGCTCGACATCCCGGACGGGATGGGCGCGATCGTGCGCACCGCCGGCGTCGGTCGCAGCACCGAGGAGCTGCAGTGGGACTTAAGTAACCTCAAGACCAACTGGGATGCCATCAGCGAGGCGGCCAAGGGCCGCCCCGCGCCGTTCCTGATCTACCAGGAAAGCGACGCGGTGGCGCGCGCGCTGCGCGACTACCTGTCGGACGACATCGGCGAGGTGCTCTGCGACGACGACGCCGCCTACCGGCGCGGTCTGGAGTACATGACCCGCTTCATGCCGCCCGAGGCCCAGCGCAAGCTGAAGATGTACCAGGACGAGGTACCGCTCTTCACCCGCTTCCAGATCGAGAGCCAGATCGAGTCGGCCTATTCGCACAAGGTGAACCTGCCCTCCGGCGGGAGCCTCGTCATCGACCACACGGAAGCGCTCGTCGCGATCGACATCAACTCGGCGCGCGCGACGCGCGGCGGCGACATCGAGACCACGGCCACCAACACCAACCTCGAGGCGGCCGAGGAAATTGCCCGGCAGCTTCGCCTGCGTGACCTCGGCGGACTCATCGTCATCGACTTCATCGACATGGAGCAGACGAAGAACCAGCGCGCGGTCGAGGACAAGATCCGCGACGCGGTGAAGATGGACCGTGCGCGCATCCAGATCGGTCGGATCTCGCGCTTTGGCCTGCTGGAGATGTCGCGGCAGCGCCTGCGGCCGTCGCTCGGCGAGTCCACCCACGTGACCTGCGCCCGCTGCGACGGCCTTGGCACCATCCGCGGCGTCGAGTCGCTCGCGCTCGCGATCCTCCGCCTGATCGGCGAGGAGGTCCGCAAGGACCGCACCGCCAAGGTCATTGCCCAGCTGCCGGTCGAGGTCGCCACCTTCCTGATCAACGAGAAGCGCGACTGGCTGCGCGAGCTCGAGGGACGAAGCTCCGTCGAGATCATCCTGGTGCCGAACCCGAACATGCAGACGCCGAACTACTCGCTGCGCCGGGTGCGCGACGACGAGCTCGGGCTGCCGGAAAATTCCCAGATCAGCTACCAGATGGCCGAAGCGCCGCCGGTCGAGCTGCCGGTCGCGACCGCTGAGCCGCCGAAGGCGCCCTCCGACCTGCCGGCCGTCAAACCGATCGCGCCGTCCACGAGCGCCCCGACGCCACCGGCCAACGTCTGGTCGCCCACCGTCGAGCCGGTGGCGGCACCGGCCGCGGTCGCCGCGGTGGCGGCAGGTCCTGTCTACCAGGAAGGCATCTTCCGGCGCCTGTGGGTCTGGCTGTTCGGCAGCGGCTCGCCGCCGCCCGCCGCGGCCCCGGCCAAGGCAACCCCGCCGTCGCGCGAAGGCTCGCGCGAGGACGGCGGTCGCAGCCGTCGCGGTGGCCGCGACGGTGAGCGTGGCCGTGGCGGTCGCGACGGTGACCGTGGGCGCAGCCGCGACGGCGAACGCTCGCGTGGCCGCGGTGAAGGCCGGGGCGACAATCGGAGCGAGAGCCGCGGCGAGCCGCGCGCCGAGCGCACGGACGGCCGTGGCGAGGCCCGTGCCGACGGACGCGGTGAAGGACGGCAGGACACGCGGGGCGCGGAGCGCCCCGCCGAGCGCAGCGAGTCACGCGGTGGCGACGGTCGCGGCGAGGGTCGTGGCGATCGGCCGCGCGGCGAAGGACGGACACCGCGCAGTGACCGCAGCGAGCGCCCGAGGCGCGAGGAGCGCGACGCGCCGGTCGCCGCGGCAGCGGCGGTCGC
>CAITAM010000167.1 GCA_903890265.1 uncultured Pseudomonadota bacterium
AGACCAGCGGCTGTTGACTCCCACCGACCGGCCGGCGCATGATTTATTCGTCAACAGACCGAATTAATTACCGGGCTCGTTTGTTTCGGATTTCTCCACAGCGTCTCGCCCCACAGCGCGATACGGTACCTCCGGCGCAGCATTTTTGCGGCGCCGGCTCACCGGACGAGGCGCTGCCACCAAGGACACCGTCATGCACAGGTCAGACACCCCCGTCCCGATGACTGCCCGACGCCCCAGTGCCGTGGCGCTGGCCGTTTCGCTGGTCCTGCTCGCCGCCGCCCAGCCCGCGGTGGCCCAGGATCCGGCGAAGCCCGCGACCGGCCCTGCGCTGGAGCGTACCAACGCCGACTCGGCGGGTCCCGCGAAGCCGGCGACGGCCGATCTCGAGGAGGTCGTGGTGTCCGGCGTGCGCTACTCGCAGATGCGCTCAATCGAGATCAAGCGTCTTGCGCCGAGCATCATGGACAGCATCTCCGCCGAGAACATCGGCCAGCTGCCGGACGTCACGATCACCGACTCCCTGCAGCGCATCACCGGCGTGCAGATCAGCCGCGACGGCGGTGTCGGCACGACGCTCAACGTGCGCGGCCTGCCGCAGGTCGGCACGATGCTGAACGGCGAGGTCTTCATCACGCCCGACCAGATCGACTCCCAGCAGCCGGATTTCACGACCCTGCCGGCCACCCTGTTCAGCCAGGTCGACGTCATCAAGGCGGCGACGGCGGCACTGACCGCCGGTGGCATCAGCGGCTCCGTCGACCTGCACACCAACCGTCCGTGGAACCTGCCGAGCGGCTTCACCTACAACTACTCGGCGAACGCCGAGCGCGGCAGCGTCACGAAGAAGACCGGCCCGGAGGCGAGCGGCCTCGTGTCGTTCAACGACGACGGCCGCTGGGGCCTCCTGGTCTCGGCCGATTTTTCCGACACCACCCGCGCCAATTCGTCCGAGGGCCTCGACTCGTACGGCGCCATCCTGCACGGCGAGAACGCGGCCAGCGCCGGCGGCTACAACGGGTTCCTCGGGGCCTGGAACGGCTCGCCGCTCCCGAGCAGCATCCGTGTCTTCCCCGACCAGAGCGTCGATGTGAACGGGGATGGCAAGTCCAACGGGGTGTTCATCGGCAGCCAGAACATCAACATCAACCAGATCTCGACGGAACGACGGCGCGAGGCGGGCAACGCCTCGCTGCAGGTGAAGCTCGACCACGGGCTGTCGCTGACCGGTGACTACTTCTACGCCCACCAGGAGCAGCACGACCGCAACGTCGGCATCCAGTTCAACTCGACGAACTGGCAGGGCGCAACCTACGTGCCCCTGCACTCGCGCGACACCGGCAGCACGACGCTCGGCCAGTACAACACGCCGCCGGCGGATCCGAACTGGGCGGGCTCGCACATCTACTCGACGCAGGTCTACCAGAAGTGGCCCGGCGACGTGGAGTCCTACTCGTCCGGCATCCGCCACCTCTCGACGGCGCAGAACGCGAACCTGCAGCTCGACTACGACAACGGCGGCCCCTTCAAGGCGAGCGTGCGCGGCATCCACGAAACGGCCCGGCAGGAGTACATCGAGACCGACGTCAACATCTCGGATTCGGACGGCTGCCTGTGGGCAGACCCGAACAGCAGCCTGCCGTGCGGGACCTTCGTCTTCCCGGCACAGCTCGGCGGCAACCGGGTATTCAACGCGACCGGTATTCCGCAGAACACCCTGCCGATCACCGCGGACTTCCGTGGCCGCTACCTCACGGTCGGACTGCCCTCGACGCTCGCCACCGCCTTCGGCGACCCGAATGCCTGGCGCATGAAGACCCTGGAGTCGAACGAGGACTACCAGCGCACCACCACCATCACGGCGCTGCGCTTCGACGGTGACTACAGCTTCTCGGATGCGCTCGGCCTCAAGTTCGGCGTTCGCGGCAGCCGCCGCGACGGGAGCAACCACGGCTTCACGCTCGTCGCGCCGGTCTACGCCGGCATCGGCGCCAGCGATCCGAACGGCTGTCTCGTCCGCTACCTCGGCGCCGACGTGATCCTGAGCGGGAACTCCTCGGGCACGTGGTGCCAGGCGGGCAACGCCAGCGGCGCCTTCCGCGGCGGCCCGATCTCCGCGCTGCCGCTGTCGAAGACCCCGGCGCCGCTCGCCAACAACTTCCAGCGGTACAACAACCTGCTGGGCTCGGGCATCAACTTCTGGGGCATCAACCCGCGGGCGCTCGACGACCCGATGAGCTACTGGAAATCGCTGTACCCGACCGCCACGACCCAGGCCTCGCCGAGCACCAGCTGGGACGTCGGGCTGAAGGAGATGGCGACGTACCTGCAGACCGAATGGACGTCGACCGTCGCCGGCATGAAATTCTCCGGCAATCTCGGCGTGCGCTGGATCCACACCCAGCTCGACGTCACCCAGTACCTCATCGGCCTGCCCGGCCAGTACGGCACGGAGGCGGCCCTCGCCAGCACCGCGGTCACCCGCCGCAGCTACAACGACGTGCTACCGGCACTGAACCTCGCACTCAGCCCGGCCGACAAGTGGATGCTGCGCTTCGCGGCCTCGAAGAACATGATGCCGCTCAACCTCAGCCAGTGGGGTGGCGGCCTGCAGCTCGGCTACTCGCTGCTGGAAACCGCCCAGGGGCCGATCTACCAGGTCTCGCAGGGCAGCTCGACCGGCAACCCGCACCTCAATCCCTGGCGGTCGAACAACTACGGCCTCTCGGCGGAGTTCTACCCCAACCCGCAGAGCATGATCGGCCTCGAGCTCTTCCGCATCGACGTGCAGAGCTTCATCAAGAGCGGCGCGGTCACGAACTGCAACCTGCCGGACGAGGACGGCGTGGTCCGTAACCACTGCGTGGCGATCGTCCAGCCGCTGCAGGGCGAGGGGAACACGATCCAGGGCGCGGAGCTCGACTACCGCCAGGCCTTCACGTTCCTGCCCGGTGTGCTGCGTAACACCGGTGTCGAGTTCAACTTCACCTACGCGCCGAGCAACTCCGGGCAGCGCGACCTGGCCGGGCAGGAGATTCCGTTCCAGGACAACTCGGCGGAGTCCGGCAACCTCATCCTCTGGTACCAGGATCGCCGCTTCCAGACCCGGGTCGCCTACAACTACCGCTCGCGCCGTGCCGTGCAGGACAGTGTCGGCGGCATCACCGGCATGGAAATGTACGAGGAGCCGCAGCACTACCTCGACGCCTCGATGGCCTACAAGTTCGATAAGCGCGCCGAGCTGTTCGTCGAGGGCACCAACCTGACCAACGAAGCCCAGCGCTACTACCTCGTCTGGAAGGACCAGCCGGCGCACTCGACCTTCTCCGAGCGCATGTACGTCATCGGTCTGCGCGGTCAATGGTAACGAGAACCCGCGCCGGCCTCCTCGGCCGGTGTCTCCTTGCCTGCTCTCTCCTCGCCGGCCTCCTGACCGGCCCCGGGGCCGGCGCGGGCACGGCGCCCGTCGAGACGGTGCTCACCGGCCGCCCCGGCAGCGTGACGCCGGTCGGGGGCTGGGAAATCCAGTCGACGGCGAAGGCGCCGGAGCCCGGCAGCGAGGTGGCGCTCGACGGCTATCCGACCACCGGCTGGCACACCGTCAGCGGCCGGGCGACCGTGATGGCGGGCCTGATGGAGAACGGTCTCTACCCGGAGATCTTCTACAGCGACAACCTGCGCGCCGTGGAGGAGCCGGACGCGAGCGGCACGATGTTCGTCATCCCCTGGTGGTACCGCACCACCGTCGTGGCCGGCCCGCCGGTCCCGGGCGAGCACACCGTGCTGCGCCTGAACGGTCTCAATCCGTCCGCCGAGGTGTGGCTGAACGGCGAGAAGCTCGCCGATCGCGGCGTGGTGGCGGGCGCCTATCCCATTGTCGAACTCGACCTCACGCCGCACCTGCGCGAGGGACGCAACACTCTCGCGCTGCGCGTCGCGCCGGCCGAGACGCGCACGCAGCTCGGGATCGGGTGGGTCGACTGGAATCCGACGCCGCCCGATAACAACATGGGTCCGTGGCGCGGCGTCGACCTCCTGCGCACGGGGCCCGTGCAGCTGCGCTTCCCGGCCGTGCTCCCCAACCTCGCGCTGCCGAACCTGGACCGGGCGGATCTCACCGTGGTCGCGGAACTGCGCAACCTTGACACCGTCGCGCACGAGACGACCGTGACCGGCGTGGTCGCGGGCGTGCCGCTCGCGCGCACCGTGCGCCTCGCGCCCGGCGAGACCGCGCGGCTCGTGTTCGACCCGGCGACCGACCGGGGCCTCACGCTGCGCCGTCCGCGCGTCTGGTGGCCGACCGGCCTCGGCGCGCACCCGCTCTACGACCTGTCACTGACCGCCACCGTCGATCGGCGTGTCTCGGACACCGCCACGGCGAGGTTCGGGATCCGCCGCGTCGATTACCGGCTGACCGCCGAGGGCTTCGGCCAGTTTGTCATCAACGGCCGTCCGCTCCTGATCCGCGGCGCCGGCTGGACACCCGACCTCTTCCTCCGCCCGGACCCGGCGCGCCTCGCCACGGCGTTCGACTACGTCGAGAACCTCGGCCTGAACGCGATACGCACCGAGGGCAAGCTCGAGGACAACGCCTTCTACGAGTTCGCCGACCGCCGGGGCATCCTCGTGCTACCGGGCTGGGAGTGTTGCGACAAGTGGGAGTCGGCGGCCAAGACCGGTGGCGAGCCGTGGACCGCCGCGGACCAGGCGGTGGCGGTGGCCTCGATGGCGAGCGAGGCGCGGCTGCTGCGCGGCCACCCGTCCGTGATCGCCTTCATGATCGGCAGCGACAACGCGCCGCCGCCGGCGCTCGCGTCCGCCTACATGGCCGCCCTGCGCGAGGCGGACTGGGCGTTGCCGGTCATCGCAGCCGCGGTGCCGCAGGCAACCGCCGAGACGGGCCCGTCGGGAATGAAGATGGAAGGCCCCTACGCCTGGGTGCCGCCGTCGTACTGGTACGGCACCGAGCGCGGCGCGGCGTTCGGCTTTGACTCCGAGGTCAGCGCCGGCGCGTCCATCCCGCGGCTCGAGGACTTGCAGCGCATGCTCGGCCCGCAGGAACTCGAGGCGCTGTGGAAGTACCCGCTGCAGCGCCAGTACCACGCCGCGGCCGCGTGGTCGGTGTTCTCGACCCTGACGCCCTTCGACCGCGCGCTCGAGGCGCGCTACGGCACCGTCCGCGGCCTCGAGGACTACGTGAAGAAGGCGCAGCTCGACAACTATGAGGCGGTGCGGGCGCAGTTCGAGGCCTTCAGCGCACGCCGCGACTCACCGCGCCCCGCGACGGGGGTGATCTACTGGATGCTGAATGGCGCCTGGCCGTCGCTCTTCTGGCACCTGTTCACGGACGGCCAGGATCCGGCCGGCGCCTACTCGGGTGCGCGGCTGGCCAACGAGCCGCTCCATATCCAGTACGCCTACGACACCGGCGCCGTGCTCGGGGTCAACCAGACGCTCGAGGACCGGCGCGGACTCGCGGCCACGATCCGGGTCCGTAACCTTGACGGCACCGTCGTCTACACGCGCACCGTGAAGGACGTGTCGCTGCCGGCGAACCACACCGAGCCGCTCGGCGTCATCCCGCCGCTCGGTGGTCTGTCGGCGACCTATTTCGTCGAGCTGGAGCTGCTCGGCCCGCACGGCACCCTGCACAGCCGCAACGTCTACTGGCTGCCGACCGTCACGGACGCGCTCGACTGGCCGAAGACCAACTGGTACCTCACCCCGGTCACGCGCTACGCGGACTTGAGCGCGCTCGGCACGCTGCCGGCCGGATCCGCGACCGTCAGCGCCATCGGGCACGCCGAGGGCGCGAGCACGGTGGTGACGGTCAAGGTCAGCGTGCCGGCGGATGCCCCGACGATGGCGCTCTTCCTGCACCTGTCGCTCCGCGACGCGACGACCGGTGCGGCGGTCCTGCCGGTCCTCTGGACGGACAACGACGTGACCCTGTGGCCGGGCGAAGCGCTGACCCTGTCGGCGCGTGTGGCCACGCCGGTCAAGGGCCTTGCGGTCGGGATCGAGGGCTTCAACGTGCCCCCGTTAACGGTGGCGGTCGA
>CAITAM010000168.1 GCA_903890265.1 uncultured Pseudomonadota bacterium
CGGCCCACCAGGCCGGCCCCGCGGTCACGCTGTCCTTCGTGCTGGCGAGCATCGCCTGCTTCTTCGCCGGGCTGTGCTACGCCGAATTCGCGGCCATGGTGCCGATCTCCGGCAGCGCCTACTCGTATTCCTACGCGACGCTCGGCGAAGGGGTTGCCTGGACGATCGGCTGGAGCCTCATGCTCGAATGGCTGTTCGCCGCCTCGGTGGTCGCCATCAGCTGGTCGGGCTACGTTACCGCGGCCCTCAAGGACGCGGGGATCGTGGTGCCGGCCGTCATCGCCTCATCGCCGCTGACGCTCGACGCCGCCGGTCACATCGTCCGCTCCGGCGCGATCGTCGACCTGCCGGCGGTGCTCGTCATCCTCGGCTGCACGGCGCTGTGCGTGTTCGGCACGAAGACATCGGCGATGACCAACAACGTCATCGTCATCGCCAAGGTCTCCGTGCTGCTCGCGATCATGGCCGTTGGCCTGACGCACGTGAACTTGAGCCACTGGCAGCCCTTCGTGCCACCCAACGAGGGCAGCTTCGGCCAGTTTGGCTGGTCGGGCGTGGCACGCGGCGCCGGCACGCTCTTTTTCGCCTACATCGGCTTTGACGGCGTCTCGACGCTCGCCGAGGAGACCAAGAATCCGCAGCGCACGCTGCCGCTCGCACTCTTTCTGTCGCTGCTGATCTGTACCGTGCTCTACGTGGGCGTCAGCCTGTCGATCACCGGCCTCGCGGACTACCGCACGCTCGGCGTGGCCGATCCGCTCTACCAGGCGCTCAGCTCGTCGGGCCTGTCGCTCGGCTGGCTGAAGCTCGTGGTCGGGCTGGTCGCGATCGTCGGCCTGATCTCCGTGGTACTCGCGAGCATCATCGGCCAGGTCCGTATCTTCTACTCCATGGGCCGCGACGGCCTCCTGCCGCCGGCCCTCGGCCGGATCGACCCGCGCACCAACACGCCGGCCTTCGGCACCGTCGTCACGGGCCTCGTCGCCGCCGTGACCGCCGGCTTCACGCCACTCGGTCTGCTGGGCGAGCTCATCTCGATCGGCACCCTGCTCGCCTTCGCCATGGTCTGCACCGGGATCCTGATCCTGCGGCGCATCGCGCCCGATCAGGCGCGCCCGTTCCGCACGCCGTTGGTGCCGTTCGTGCCGTTGGCCGGCATCGCGACCTGTGCGTTTCTGATGTACAGCCTGCCGAACGACACCTGGATCCGGCTGGTCGTGTGGCTCGGCATCGGCTTCGTGGTCTACTACTTCTACGGGCGCCGCCACTCGAAGCTGCGCGCCGAGCTCAACGCCACGGGCTAGAGCGCGCGGCAGAAGCGCGCGATGCGCCGGCAACCCTCGGCGATCAGTGCCGGGCGGGTGGCGAAGCTCAGCCGCACGAAGCCGTCCGTCGCCCGACCGAAGGCGGCACCGTCAACCACCGAGACGCGCTCGGTGGCGAAGAGCCGGCGCATGAACTCGGCGCTGGACAGGCCCGTGCCACGCACGTCCAGCAGGACGAACATGCCCGCATCGGGTCGCAGCGCACTCACCTTCGGCACGTCGGCGAGGGCCGCGAGCATGAGCTCCTTGCGCTCATCGAGGTAGGCCCGCGCCGTCGCCTCGCAGGTGGCGGACAGGCCGAGCGCCGTCACGGCCGCTTCCTGAATGAAGCCCGGCAGCCCGAACAGCATGCACATGGTCAGTGCCTCGACACCGACGATGAGCTCGCGCGGCGCGACGAGCCAGCCGACCCGCCAGCCGGTCATGGCGTGCGTCTTCGACAGGCTGCCGACCGTGACCACGCGCTCCGGCAGGCGTGCCGCGAGGCCCGGTACGCGACCGAGCGGCGCGATCCCCGAGTAGACCTCGTCGGCGACGATCACGAGGTCGTGCTGCACGGCCGCCTCGGCGACGACCGCGAGCTCGTCGTCCGTCATCGTGACGCCGGTCGGGTTGTTCGGGGTCGTCAGGAGCACCACGCGGGTGCGCGGCGAGAGCGCCGCGCGAAAGGCCGCGGCATCAAAGCGAAAACCCCGCTCGGCCGACTGCACCACCCGCACCAGCGTCGCGCCGCCCGCGCCGACCGTGGCGGGGTAGGTCGTGTACATCGGATCGAACGCGATGACCTCGTCCCCGGGACCGGCAAGGCAGGAGAGCACCGCGAACAGCGCGTTCTGGCCGCCGGACAGCACCGCAATCTGGTCGATCGCGACCGCCTGGCCGGTCCGCGCGAGGTGCGTGGCGGCGATCGCCTGTCGCAGCGGCTCGCGGCCGCTGGCCGGTGTGTAGTGCGTGTCCCCCGCCCGCAGCGCGGCGACCGCGCGCTCGACGATCCCGGGGTGGGTATCGAGGTCCGGGTCGCCGACCGACAGCACCACCACGTCCTCGCCGCGATCCTCCGCCGCCCGGGCGGCGTAGTGGGTGACCCAGGCATCGGCGCCGTCGCCCGAGATACGCTCGATGAGGCCTGACATCCGCATGGACATACCCACCACCAACTTGCACCGCTCCGGTCAGGGCTGCATATTAACCGACTTGCTGAACGCCGGTTCAGCAGTAGCGCGCCCGGCGCTGGGACGGGCAGAACGTAAGGTGAACGCGCATGCCCGAAACGTCCCTGACCGTCGGCGAGTACATTGCCGAGACCCTGGCGCTGAACGGGATCGATACCGTGTTCGGCATCCCCGGGGTGCACACCCTCGAGCTGTACCGCGGGCTTGCCCGCTCGTCGCTGCGTCACGTCCTCGTCCGGCACGAGCAGGGCGCAGGTTTCGAGGCCGACGGCTACGCCCGCCTGACCGGCCGGCCGGCCGCGGCCATGGTGATCTCGGGCCCGGGCCTCACCAACATCCTGACCGCCCTCGGCCAGGCCTACACCGATTCGGTACCGATGCTGGTCGTGGCCAGCACCGCGGCCCGCCACTCGCTCGGCAAGCAGTGGGGTGCCCTGCACGAGCTGCGCGGCCAGCGCGACATCGCGGCCACGGTGACCGGCCACGCGGGCCACGCCGAACGCGCCGAGGACGTGCGCGAGCACCTGAAGCTCGCCTTCGCCGCGATGCGCGGCGCGCGCCCGCGCCCGGCGTACCTCGAGGTGCCGCTCGACGTGCTGGGTGAACGCACGACCCTGGTCCCCGAGCGGTTCGCGGACGCCGCCGCGCGTCCCGTCGCGCCGCCCGAGGCGATCGCCCGCGCTGCCGTCGTCATCAACGCGGCGCGGGCGCCGCTGGTCATTGCCGGCGGCGGCACCCAGTCGGCGGCGGCGGACCTGCGCGCCTTCGTCGAGCGCCTTGGCGCGCCGTGCGTGCTGACGACCGCCGGCAAGGGGCTCCTGCCGGAAGCGCATCCGCAGAATGCCGGCGCGTCGCTGCCCTATGCCGCGACCCAGGCGCTGGTGGCCGCCGCGGACGTCGTGGTGGCGGTGGGTACCGAACTCGCCGAGACCGACCACTACGTCACCCGGCTGACGATAGCGGGCACGCTGGTGCGCATCGACGTGGACCCGGTCAAGCTCGCCGACCAGTACGCGGCCGCCGTGCCGGTGCTGGGCGATGCGGGCCCCGCGCTGCGCGCGCTGACGGCGTCGATCGACGTCTCGGGCACGCGGGAGAGCGCCGCCGCGAGTGCCGCGCGGGTCCGCGACGTGCGCGAGCGTATCGACGCGAGCCTCAATGCCCCGACCCTTCACCTGCACGCGCTCCTGGCCGCGATGCGCCGCGCGCTGCCGGCCAATGCCGCGCTCTGCACGGACATGACCCAGATCGCGTACGCCGGCAACTACGCCTTCGCCACCGACCTGCCGGGCTGCTGGCTGCACCCGTCGGGCTACGGCACCCTCGGTTACGCGCTGCCGGCCGCGGTCGGCGCGAAATTCGCCGATCCCGGGCGGGCCGTGGTCGCGCTGGCCGGCGACTTCGGCCTGCAGTTCACGCTGCACGAACTCATGACCGCCGTCGAACACGGCCTGCGCCTGCCCATCGTGGTCTGGAACAACGAGGCGCTGGGTCAGATCCGTGACGACATGATCGGCGCCAGCATCCCGCCGATCGGCGTCGTCGGCCGCAATCCCGACTTCGTGGCCCTGGCGCAGGCGTGCGGCGCCCTGACCGAGCGGGTCGACAGCGCCGACGGTCTGACCGCGGCCCTGACGCGGGCGCTGACCGCCGACGGCCCGACCCTGATCGAGGTGCGTCCGCCGACGGCCTGACGGCCGGCAGGGCATCGAGGCCGCGCGCGGCGGGACTACCGTCCTGCGGTCCCGGTACTCGCCTCGGACAGTCGCTCGACGTAGCGGGCGATGATGTCGATCTCGAGGTTCACCGGACTGCCCGCCGCCAGCCGCCCGAGTGTCGTCACCTCGCGCGTGTGCGGAATCAGGTTGACGCCGAAGCGCACGCCCTCGACTTCGTTGACGGTCAGGCTCACCCCCTCCACCGTGACCGAGCCCTTGGCGGCCACGTAACGGGCGAGCGGCGCCGGGACCTCGATCACGACGCGCCACGAGCGCGCATCGTCCGCGGTGGCGACGACCCGCCCGACGCCATCGACGTGTCCGGTCACGTAGTGGCCGCCGAGCGCGTCGCCGGCACGCAGCGCAGGCTCGAGGTTCACCGGCGAACCGACCCCGAGCGTGCCGAGCGTGGTGAGCTTCAGGGTCTCGGTCGACACGTCGGCGGCGAACCCGCGCGGCTCGAGCTCGACGACCGTGAGGCAGGCACCGGCCACCGAAATGCTGTCGCCGAGCCGGGTCCGGCTGAGATCGAGCCCGCCGGTATCGATCGAGAGGCGCAGGTCACCGCCGACGGGCGTGAGGGCGCGCACGGTACCAACGGCCTGGACGATTCCGGTAAACATCAGTCTCCCTCGGTGCCGCGGGGCACCAGTGTCAGGCGCAGGTCAGGCCCGACCTGGCGCAGGTCGAGCAGTCGGAACGCGTGGCGGTTCATGAGCGAGGTCAGGCGTGGCAGCGCCGCGAGAGGCGCGGCATCGGGCCCGAGGAAGGTCATGGCCTGGTAGAGCACGAGTTCATCGACGAGCCCCGCCGCCAGCAGGCCACCGGCCAGCACCGGGCCACTTTCGACCAGAAGCTCGTTGACCCCGCGCGCGGCGAGCGAGCCGAGCACCGCCGACAGTCCCGGACGGTGCGAGCCGTCCCCGGCCGGCACGGCCTCGACCGCGGCACCGGTCGCCCGGATGGCCTCGAGCCAGGGCGCCTGCGGCTCTGCCGTGTAGACGAGGCAGGGACCTGCCTCGCGAAAGACCCGGGCGTCGGCGCGAATCGCATCGCGACCGGCGAGCACCACGCGCAGCGGGATGCGTCCGTGCATCTGCAGCGAGGAGTCCCGGACGGTGAGCCGGGGGTCGTCCGCCCGCACCGTCGCGCCACCGGTCAGTATCGCGCCGCTGCGCGCCCGAAGCCGCTGCACGTCACCGCGCGCGGCCTCGGCGGTGATCCACTTCGAATCGCCGTTGGCAAGTGCCGTGCGGCCGTCGAGGCTCGCGGCGAGTTTCAGCCGCACGAAGGGCCTGCCGCGCGTCAGTCGCGAATGAAAGCCGGGATTGAGGGCCTCGGAGGCCGTGCGCAGGCAGCCGCCGGCGACCTCGATACCGGCCGCGGCGAGCGCCGCCGCGCCCGCGCCGTTGACGCGCGGATCGGGGTCCGCCGCCCCGTAGATCACCCGCGCGACCCGGGCGTCGATCAGCGCCGCGGTGCAGGGCGGCGTCCGCCCGTGGTGCGCGCACGGTTCGAGCGTGACGTAGGCGGTCGCGCCCTGGGCACGGGCACCGGCCACCTTGAGTGCCTCGACCTCGGCGTGCGCTTCACCCGCCCGGCGGTGATAACCCTCGCCCACCACCTCGCCACGGCGCACCAGCACGCAGCCCACCCGGGGATTGGGGTCGGTGGAATACAGCCCGCGGTGCGCGAGCTCGAGCGCGCGCGCCATGAAGGCGTGGTCCGCGGCGGTGAAGCTCATTTCTTCCCCGGCAGGCGCGGCGTGCCCGATTCGAGAAACGACAGCTGCCCGGCGTCGCGCTCGACACCGCGGCCGAGCCGCAGCCGGTCGATTTCCTCGTGGAAGGCATCGACGTCCTGAAAGCTCCGGTACACCGACGCAAACCGCACGTAGGCCACCTCGTCCAGGTGGCGCAGCTCTTCCATCACCAGTTCGCCGATGAGGCGGGACGGCACCTCGCGCTCACCGAGACCCCTGAGGTGGTGGCAGATGCGATTGACGGCCGCCTCGATCAGGTCGGTACCCACCGGGCGTTTCTCCAGCGCCTTCGTCATCCCGTACATCAGCTTCTGCGGGTCAAAGGGCTCCCGCGTACGGTCGCTCTTGACGACCTGCGGCATCAGAAGCTCCGCCGCCTCGAACGTCGTGAAGCGCTCCTCGCACTGCAGACATTCGCGACGGCGGCGGATCTGCCGACCCTCGCCGGCGAGGCGCGAGTCGATCACCTTCGTTTCGGTGTGGCCGCAGAACGGGCAGTACACGTCGCTGCCGCGAGCTTAGGCCCCGTAGACGGGGAAGCGGCGACACAGGGCCGTGACTTCGCCACGCACCCGCTCGAGCAGCGCCGGGTCCGCGGTCACACCGCCCTTGCCGTCGGGTGAGCCCATGTGCGCACGCGACGACAGGTTATCCAGCACGTCGGCGATGAGCCGGGCGAGTTCCTCGACTTCCGGCGCCTTGAAGCCGCGCGTCGTGATCGCCGGCGCGCCGAGCCTGAGGCCGCTCGTGATCATCGGCGGGCGCGGGTCGTTCGGCACCGAGTTCTTGTTGACGGTGATGTGCGCCTGGCCGAGTGCCGCGTCCGCGTCCTTGCCGGTCACGTTCTTTGACACGAGCGACAGCAGGAAGAGGTGATTGTCGGTACCGCCGGAGACCACGTCGTAGCCGCGCTTGACGAGCGCCGCCGCCAGCGTGCGCGCGTTGGCGACCGTCTGCTTCTGGTACTCGACGAACTCCGGCTGCAGCGCCTCGAGGAACGCCACGGCCTTGGCGGCAATGACGTGCATCAGCGGACCACCCTGCATGCCGGGGAACACCGACCACTGCAGCTTCTTGGTGAACTCCTCGCCCTCGCTCGACAGGATGATGCCACCGCGCGGGCCGCGCAGCGTCTTGTGCGTGGTCGAGGTGACGACGTGCGCGTGCGGCACCGGGCTCGGGTAGACGCCGGCGGCGACGAGGCCCGAGACATGCGCCATGTCGACCATGAAGTAGGCGCCGACTTCGTCGGCGATCCTGCGAAAGCGCGCGAAGTCGAGCACGCGCGAGTATGCCGAGAAGCCGGCGATGATGAGCTTCGGACGGTGCTCGCGGGCGAGCGCCTCCATCTGCTCGTAGTCGACTTCGGCGGTATCGGCGCGGATGCCGTACTGGACGCTGTTGTACATGCGGCCGGAGAAATTGATCTTCGCGCCGTGGGTCAGGTGCCCGCCGTGGTCGAGACTCATGCCGAGCAGCGTGTCGTTCGGCTGCAGGAGCGCGAGGAACACGGCGGCGTTGGCCTGCGCGCCCGAATGCGGCTGGACGTTCGCGTACGACACGCCGTAGAGCTTCTTCAGGCGATCGATGGCCAGCTGCTCGGCGACGTCCACGTTCTCGCAGCCGCCGTAGTAGCGCTTGCCCGGGTAGCCTTCGGCGTATTTGTTGGTCAGTACCGACCCCTGCGCCTCGAGCACCCGCGGGCTGGCGTAGTTCTCGGACGCGATCAGCTCGATGTGGTCTTCCTGACGCTGCCGTTCGTGCGCGATCGACGCGCCGAGTTCGGGATCAAAACTGTCGATGGTCATCTTGGAATTGAACATGAACGCCACTCCGGCTGGCCTTGAGGTTGACCACGGATTGTAGCGGAGCGGGCTGCGGCCTGCCCGTCGTCAGGCGGCGAAAGCCTCGACGACCCGTGTCCAGGCCCGGGCGATGTTGCGCCGGTTGTACCCGCCGCCGCCGACCCCGAGCAGGCGCCCGCCGCAGAGGTCGCGGGTCAGCGCCACGAGCCGCCCTGCCGCGTGGGCGTGGGCTTCCTCGGTGAAGCGCAGGTGCGTGATCGGGTCGTCGGCGAGCGAATCGGCGCCGCACTGCAGAATGACAAATTCCGGTTGAGCGGCAAGGAGGTACGCCTCGACCTTGGCCCAGGCGGCGAGGAATTCGGCGTCGCCCGCGCCCGGCGCCAGCGGCAGGTTGAGCTTGGTCCCGCGCGCCCGGCCGGCGCCGGTTTCACTGGCCGCCCCGGTGCCGGGGTAGAGGTGGCGCCCGTCCTCGTGGATGTCGGCGAACAGCAAATCGGGGTCGTCTTCGAACGCGTAGAACACCCCGTCGCCGTGGTGCGCGTCGATATCGACGTAGGCGATCCGGCGCAGCCCGAATCGCTCGCGCAGCTGCTCGATCACGACGCCGCAGTCGTTGAAGACGCAGAACCCGGCCGCCCGGTCGCGCGCCGCGTGGTGCAGGCCGGCGATCGGCACGAAGCCGTTCTCGTAGCGCCCGGCCATGATGGCCTCGGTGGCGACGAGCGTGGCCCCGACGACCCGCCCGGCCGTCTCGTAGACGCCGCGAAAGGCCGGGGTATCACCACCGTCCAGGAAGCCCTCGCCGGTCACGCTGCGGGCCTGCACCAGATCGAGGTAGGCCGCCTGGTGGAACGACTCGAGTTCGAGGCGGGTCGCCTCACGGGGCGCGAGGAGGTCGATCCGGCCGGCGGCGGCCGAGGCCTTGAGCTCGCGGACGAACGCGTCGTGGCGGTCGGGTCCGAACGGGTGCCCGTCACCGAACCCGTAGCGGGCGATCTGCTCACCGACGACGACGCAGGTATGAACCGTGGCAGCCATGAACCCTAGCCTAGCACCGATTTCCCGGGCGCCGCCCCGCGCCGCGGCAGCGGGTGGTGGCCGTCGGCGCCCCGAGGGCCGATAATTCGCTCCCGACCAACTGCGGACACCCAGAACTCACATGGCGCAATTCATTTACACGATGAACCGGGTCTCGAAGGTCATCCCGCCGAAGCGGACGATCTTGCGCGACATCTCCCTGTCCTTCTTTCCCGGCGCCAAGATCGGTGTGCTCGGCCTGAACGGGTCCGGCAAGAGTACGCTGCTGCGGATCATGGCCGGCCGCGACGCCGAGATCGACGGCGAGGCACGCCCCCAGCCCGGCATCAAGATCGGCTTCCTCGAGCAGGAGCCGGACCTGAACCCCGAGCACACGGTGCGCGAGGTCGTCGAGGAGGGTGTCAAGCCCATCAAGGATGCGCTGACACGACTCGAGGCCGTCTACGCCGCCTACTCCGACGAGAACGCGGACTTCGACAAGCTCGCTGCCGAACAGGCGGAGCTCGAGGCGTTCCTCGCCACCGTCGATGGTCACAACCTCGACCGCACGCTCGACATCGCCGCGGATGCACTGCGCCTGCCGGACTGGTCGGCGCAGGTCAAGCACCTGTCGGGTGGCGAGCGGCGGCGCGTCGCGCTGTGCCGGCTGCTGCTGTCGAAGCCCGACATGCTGCTGCTAGACGAGCCGACCAACCACCTCGACGCCGAATCCGTGGCCTGGCTCGAGCGCTTCCTCGAGGAGTACCAGAGCACCGTCATTGCCGTGACCCACGACCGCTACTTCCTGGACAACGTCGCCGGCTGGATCCTCGAGCTCGACCGCGGCCACGGCATCCCGTGGCAGGGCAACTACTCGTCATGGCTCGAGCAGAAGGAAAAGCGCTTAGGCATCGAGGAAAAGCAGCAGGAAGGCCTGCGCAAGATGCTGGCCCAGGAGCTCGAGTGGGTGCGGCAGAACCCGAAGGCACGGCAGGCCAAGAGCAAGGCCCGCCTGCAGCGCTTCGAGGAGCTGCAGTCGCAGGAATTCCAGAAGCGCAACGAGACCAACGAGATCTACATTCCGCCGGGCGAGCGGCTCGGCGAGCTCGTCATCGAAGGCACCGGGCTGCGCAAGGCGTTCGGCGAGAAGCTCCTCATGGACGGCTTCTCGTTCACGCTCCCCCGCGGTGGCATCGTCGGCATCATCGGCCCGAACGGCGCCGGCAAGACGACCCTCTTCAAGATGCTCACCGGGCAGGAGAAGCCCGACAGCGGCGAAATCCGCGTCGGCCCCACCGTGCAGCTCGCCTACGTCGACCAGTCCCGGCAGAGCCTCGATGACTCCAAGACCGTCTGGGAGGAGATCTCCAACGGCCTCGACATCATCCGCGTCGGCAATTACGAGACGCCGTCACGCTCTTACTGCGGCCGCTTCAACTTCAAGGGCACGACCCAGCAGCAGCGTATCGGCGACCTGTCGGGCGGTGAGCGCAATCGCGTCCACCTCGCGAAGGTGCTGAAATCGGGCGGCAACGTGCTGCTGCTCGACGAGCCCACCAACGACCTCGACGTCGAGACGCTGCGGGCACTCGAGGAAGCGCTGCTCGCCTTCCCGGGCTGCGCGGTCGTGATCTCGCATGACCGCTGGTTCCTCGACCGTATCGCGACCCACATTCTCGCCTTCGAAGGCAACAGCGAGGTCGTCTGGTTCGAAGGCAACTACAAGGACTACGTCGAGGACCTGAAGAAGCGCAAGGGCGACAACGCGGATCAGCCGCAGCGCATCCGCTACAAGCGTCTCGGCGGCTGAGCGGGGCACGGCTTATGTTCAGTCCCGGCTGTCATCCCGGGATGAGCGTTTAACATCTCTTGCAGGGGGCGCACTCGCCCCCGAAGAATCCGGCAACGGGGTCGGCAGGGGGACGTGGATGACGATGTACATCGATTCCGGAGATCGGCTGCACCACGAGCAGGGTGCGAAGTTCGCGCTCACCTGCCCGCACTGCCAGGTGCTGGCGCACATGAGCCCGGTCTCGGTGCCCGGCTACGCGGCGCTCCAGTCGTTCCGCCCGAGTCAGGTCGGGGTCGTTTTCCGCTGCGATTCCTGCAATGCGCCGGTGTTTCTCAAGTTCCCGGTCAAGCTCTACGGCAGCAGCCGGGTCGAGCTTGGCACCGATTACCGGGAGCTTGAGCGCGCGCCCGAGCACTTCGCGTATTTCACGCACCTGCCGGAAGAGCCTGAGCTGCTGTTCCGCGAGGCGCTCGTCTGCTTCTCGGCGGGCGCCTTCAACGGCTTCGCGTCGCTGTGCCGGCGGACCGCGCAGGCGGTGTTCGCCGATCTCGGCGACAACGGCCGCCTGTCGATGTTCGACGAGCTGTCCGAGATCCGGGAATTCACCGGCCTCGATGCGGAGACGTTCAACGTGCTGCGCAAGGTCCTGTTCGGCTCCGACGACGAACCACGGCCGAACATCCCGCTGCTGGATGCCTACCAGGCGGGCGTGCTGCTCGAAGTGCTGCGCGACCTGCTGTACGAGGCCTACGTTCGCCGCGGCCAGCTCACCCAGGCCCTCATGGTGCGCCGCTATTCGGCGGCCGACGAGCGCGCCAGCGTAGCCTCACTGCCCCGCGTCGGCTGAGACGGGCGGGCGTCTGCCCGGCGAGGACCAAGAGTCACGCGTCAGCCGAGGGCGCGACGCGCGTTGCGGAAGATGCGCAGCCAGCCGCCGGCATCCTGCCAAGCCGCCGGCCGCCACGAACACTGCGCCGCGCGGAACACGCGCTCGGGGTGCGGCATCGCGATGGTGACGCGGCCGTCGCCCGTCGTGAGCCCGGCGATGCCGTCGGGCGACCCGTTTGGGTTCGCCGGGTACTCGACGGCCGGCGACCCGTCGCCGTGGACGTAGCGGAGCGTGACGAGGCGCTGGTCGCGCACGCGCGCAAGGTCGCCGTCGGCAAACAGCGCCCGCCCCTCGCCGTGCGCCACGGCGACCGGCAGCCGTGAGCCCGCCATGCCGGTGTGGAAGAGCGACGGGGAGTCCGCGATCTCGACCATCACGAGCCGCCCTTCGAACTGCTCCGACCGGTTGCGGACGAACGCCGGCCAGTGCGCCGCACCGGGGATCAGGTCCTTCAGAGAAGCGAGCATCTGGCAGCCGTTACAGATGCCGAGCGTGAACGTGGTCGGGCGCGCAAACCAGCGCCCGAGGAGGTCGGCACCCCGCTCGCTGTAGCGGATCGACTTCGCCCAGCCGGCGCCCGCGCCCAGCACGTCGCCGTAGGAAAACCCGCCGCAGGCGACGAGGCCGTCAAAGTCGTCGAGCGTGACCGCCCCCGACAGGAGATCGGTCATGTGCACGTCGATCGCGGCGAAGCCCGCGCGATCGAAGGCCGCCGCCATTTCGACCGCGCTGTTGACGCCCTGCTCGCGCAGGATCGCCACCCGCGGCTGGACGCCGGTCGCGATAAACGGCGCGGCGATGTCCTCGTCGACCGCGTAGGTCAAGGTGGCCGACAGCGCCAGATCGCGGCCCTCCCGCAGGGCCGTGTACTCCTCGCGCGCGCACGTTGCGTCATCGCGCAGCTCGCGGATCCGGTGGCCGGTCTCGGACCAGACGGCGTGCAGGTGGAGCCGGCTCTCGTCAATCAGCGTCCGGCCACCCGCGCTGATACGGATGCGCCCGTCAGTCGACGGATGGCCGAGGGCGCGGACGTGCGCCGCGAGCCCGTGGCGCGCGAACACGGCGAGCGCGGCGGCGACGTGCGCGTCGGCCACCTGGATCACGGCACCGGGCTCCTCGGCGACCAGCGATGCCACGGGATCGGCGACCGCACCGAGATCGGCATGGACGCCGGCGTGCGCCGCAAAGGCCATCTCGGCCAGC
>CAITAM010000169.1 GCA_903890265.1 uncultured Pseudomonadota bacterium
GACCGACGGCCCCGTGGGCGCCGCGCCCGCTGCCGGCCCCCCTTCACCTATCGCTGACCGTCCGGTACCGCCATGAACTCAGACCTGTCCATCCTCAAGCTCATCCTCGAGGCGAGTTTCGTCGTCAAGATCGTGCTCGCGATCCTGATCGCGGCATCGATCGCCTCCTGGGCCATCATCCTCGGCCGGCGCACGGTCTTAAGCCGCGTGCGGCGGGAGACCGAGGCCTTCGAGTCGGCGTTCTGGAGCGGCGGCGACCTCGGTGCGCTGTACCGCAACGTCGACGCGCGCCAGGACGGCGGCACCGGCATGGAGGCGATCTTCAAGTTTGGCTTTCGCGAGTTCTCGCGGCTGCGCCAGCAGCCGGGCATCGATCCCGCGCAGCTCATGGAAGGCGCACGGCGCGCGATGCGGGTCGCGCAGCTGAAGGAGATCGACCGCCTCGAGGCGAACCTGGCGACGCTGGCCACCGTCGGCTCAACGAGTCCCTACGTCGGCCTCTTTGGCACCGTGTGGGGCATCATGAGTGCCTTCCACGGGCTCGGCAACGTGCAGCAGGCCACCCTGCAGATGGTCGCACCGGGCATTGCCGAGGCGCTGATCGCGACCGCGATTGGGCTCTTCGCGGCGATCCCGGCGGTCGTCGCCTACAACCGCTACTCGGACCAGGTGAACCGCATCGAGCTGCGCTTCGACACCTTCGTCGAGGAGCTGTCGACCATCCTGCAGCGGCACGCCGCCGCTCCCCGCCATGGCGGATAGCCCGTCGCGCCACCGCAAGCGGCGCCTGAACGGCGATATCAACGTCGTGCCCTACATCGACGTGATGCTGGTGCTGCTCATCATCTTCATGGTGACCGCGCCGCTTCTCACCCAGGGCGTCAGCGTCGAGCTGCCAAAGGCGGCCGCCAAGCCGCTCGAGGACCAGTCGCGCGAGCCGTTCATCGTCAGTGTCGACCGGGCCGGACTGCTGTACGCGAGCGCGGGCGGCAACCCGAAGGCCGCGATCGAGCCGGCCGAGCTCGAGCGACGGGTGCGGATCATCCTCGACCGGGAGCCGAAGACCCCGGTGCTGATCAAGGCCGACCGGGCGGTGCCGTACGGCCGTGTCGTCACGGTGCTGACCCTGCTCGACGGCGCGGGCGCCGCGAAAATCGGCTTCATCACCGAACCCGAGAGCCGCAGTGGCCACGCTGACCGCTGAGCGCCCGCCGACCGGCCCGGCCGATCCGAGCGCCCGGGCGGCGCCGTGGCTCTGGTCGGTCGCGCTGCACGTCGCGCTGGTGGCGGCCGTCGCGGCGGGCTCGTGGCTGCACTTCGAGGCGACGCCGACGCCGGTGCACACGGTCGACGCGTACGTCGTGCACGGCACGCTCGGTCGTTCCGCGCCGGCCGCCCCGTCCGAGCCCAGCGCACCCGAGCGCCACGAGCCGCCGGCCGCCGAGGTGACCGCACCGCCTCCGGTCCCTGCCGCCGCGGCCCGGGCCGAGGCGGTGGCCGAGGCGCAGGCCGTCGACAAGGCGAAGGCCGAGGCGCAGGCGAAAGCCGAAGCGCACGCTCAAGCGGAAGCACAGGC
>CAITAM010000170.1 GCA_903890265.1 uncultured Pseudomonadota bacterium
GCGAAAGCCCGCCGTGCTGACGTTCGCGAGGTTCTGCGCGATGATCGCCTGCGCCTGCATGATCTGCTTCGCACCGGTCATCGAGACGTAGAGAGCGCGGTCCATGGCTCAGTCCCCTTAGCCTTGGATGCCGAGGATGGTCTGCGTGACCTGGTCGTTGGTCTTGATCATTTCGGAGTTGGCCTGGAAGGCCCGCTGCGCCACGATCATGTTGACGAGTTCCTTGGTCAGATCGACGTTCGAGGCCTCGAGCGCGCCCGACTGGATGGCGCCGAGGTTCGAGCTGCCGGCGGTGCCCGAGATCGGCGCACCCGAGGCGTAGGTCTGCTTCCACGCCGAGTTGCCGGTCGGCGCCAACCCTGCGGGGTTCGGGAAATTAGAGAGGGCGAGCTGGCCGACCTCGATCGACTGGCCGTTGGTGTACGTCGCGCTGACGATGCCGCTCTTGTCGACGTTGATGCCGGACACCTGACCGGACGAGTAGCCGTTCTGGGTCAGCGAGTTGACGCCGAACGGGCTGCCGAACTGGGTGGTGTTCTTGAAGTCGAAGTTCATCGACAGCGCCGCGGCCGCGTTGTTGAGCCCACCGGCTGCGACGCCGAACGTCGCGACCGTGCTCGCGGCCGATCCGTTGACCTGCGTCAGTGCGCCGCTCGAATCGAACGTCAGGGTCGTTGGCGAGCCGCTGGTCGCCACGCCGTCGACGGTCATGTAGACGTCCCAGGTGTTCGCAACCTGCTTGTAGGTCGGCGGGATCGTGGCCGGGGTCACCGCAGCGGTTTGCGGCACGAAGTAGAACGAGCCCGTGTGCTGGTTGCCGAGCGAGTCGTACACCGAGGTCGAGGTGGTGCTCGTGTAAGTCGTGGGATCGGTGGGGCTGAACGTTGCGCCCGGGTTGGCCGGGGGGCCGGCGACGGTCGTGTTGGCGGGCAGGTTGACCCCGACCGCCCCGGTGGACGTCGCAAGCGGCGCGTTCTGGGTCGGCGTCAGCTGCAGCGACCCGAGGGCGCCCTGGTTGAAGCCACCACCCACCAGCGCCGGATAGGCCTGCACCTGCTGCCCCGAGCCGTTGACGAGGAAGCCGTTGCGATCGAGGCTGAACGTGCCGTTTCGCGTGTACGACAGGCCTGTGCCGTCCTTGACGACGAAGAAGCCGTTGCCGTTCAGCGCGAGATCGAGGCTGTTGCCGGTCTGGCTGATGTTGCCCTGCGTGAACTGCTGCTGGATCTGCTGCACGTTGACGCCCTCGCCGACGAGGTTGGCGCTCAGGTTCAGGGAGCCGGCGGCATAGACGTCCGAGAAGTCGGCGCGCGAGCCCTTGAAGCCCGTGGTGCCGGAGTTCGCGATGTTGTTGCCGATGACGTCGAGGTTGCTCGAGGCGGCATCGAGACCCGAGAGCGAGATTCCGAATGACATGGTGTACCTCCGAGTGCGGGTCCCGCCAGGCCTTGCGCCGGCATGGACCCTTGATGATTAGTGAGCTGCGGTGAGACCCGCCTACTGCGCGATCTGCGTGACCGAGGAGAGCGGCACGTTGCCGACCCCGGCGACGTTCAGGGTGAGGCCGCCGGCCGAGCCGCCGCCGTTCAGCGTCACGCTCTGCACCTGGGCGGACACGAGCGTCGCGAGCGTGGTCTGGCTCTGGCCGTTCTGGACCTCGGCTTTGACCACGTAGTTGCCGGCCGGCGCGCTCTGCCCGGAGTTATCGGTGCCATCCCAGGTGAAGGAGGCGAGGCCCGCGCCCTGGGTGCCAAGCGGCAGGGTTTTCACCAGCGCACCCGCCGGGCTGAAGATCCCCACCGTGACAGGGCCCGTCGTTCCGGTCGGCACCTGCACGGCGCCCGAGACTTTGCCGCCCGCGGCAAGCGTCGCGCTGCTGCTGTTCACCAGCACGCTGCGACCGAGCAGGCTCGAGGCCTGCAGCGCCTGGTTGGACGTGAACGAGCTCGCGAGCGAGGAGAAAGAGGTGTTCAGCTGGTTGATACCGGTCACGGTGCCGATTTGCGCGAGCTGCGCACTCATCTGCGACGTGTCGAGCGGCTGGGTCGGGTCCTGGTTCTTGAGCTGCGTCATCATCAGGTTCAGGAAGTCGATCGAGTTGATCGCGGCCGATGCGCTGCTGCTCGCGCTCGCGGCCGTGGCCGCCGGGGTGGTGCCGCTGGTCGGACTGCCGATGCCGGCAAACGGATTCGCCGCACTGGTCGTTGTGGTGGTGGTCATCTCGTGCCGCCTTCAGTCTGGGTTTAGTGACCGAGCTGCAGCGTTTTCAGCAGCAGGTCGCGGGCCGTGGTCATGACCTCGACGTTGCCCTGGAAGGAACGCGAGGCGGAAATCATGTTGGTCATCTCTTCGATCGGATTGACGTTCGAGCTGTAGACGTAGCCCGAGGGGTCGGCCAGCGGATGGTCCGGCTGGTAGCGGCGCGCCGGGGTCTGGGTCGACTCCAGGATGCCGAGGACCTTGACGCCGGACGAGGCCGGCGTCGAGGAGCCCATGGCGTCCGCGAGCATGGTCTGGAAGACCGGGTGCCGGGCGCGGTACGCGCCCTGCGCGGAGCTCGCGACCGAATCGGAGTTGGCAAGGTTCGATGCGGTGACGTTCAGCCGCACCGACTGCGCGGTCATTGCCGAGCCCGACACGTTGAAGATGTTCAGCAGTGACATGGTCCCTCTACTCCTCTGCCCTTACTGGCCGCTGATGGCGAGGTTGAGCTGGCTGATCTGGCTGTTGATGAAGCCGAGCGAGGCCTGGTAGTGGACGGCGTTCTCGGCAAACTTCGACTGCTCGATGCCGACTTCCACGGTGTTGCCGTCGAGGGCGGGCTGGAACGGCACGCGGTACTTGAGGTCGGTCATGGACGCCGCGTCATCCGCGGTCGGGATGTGCATGGCGCGGGTGGTTGCGAGCGGCAGCGTGCCGCGCTCGGCCCCGGCCATGGTCGCGGCGAAGTCGAAATCACGCGACTTGTAGTTCGGCGTGTCGGCGTTGGCGATGTTGGTCGCCAGCACCGAGACCCGCTCGCCGCGGAGCATCAGGGCCTTCTCGTGCACGCCGAAGAGGTTGGACAGCTGGTTCACGTCGTGGACTCCCTTGCCGGGCGGGCCATGCCCCGCCGCAAGGTAAGCAAAGCAATTACCGTGCCAGCGGCAGCCGCGCCGGTGGGGCCGCGCAAAAAAGAGCGGAATAGCCGCGGATTTTCGCGCTGCCGCCCGGCCACAGCGCGTCTCGCCGCGTGGCCCCGGCGGCGGCGGATGACGGCCGTGCCGCCACGCCGGCGGCAAGGCCTCACCGCCCGCGGCAAAGCGGGGCCGGTCGCGCGGGCCTGTCGCGCCGAGCCGGCCGAGACCGGCGACCCGCCAGCGCCGGACGCCGCGCGCAAGGTCGCACGGCGCCTGAACGTTGACGGCGGGCGGCAGCGCCACGCGCGCGGCGTCAGGAATCCGTCACCCGCGGCCGCGCCCGGCCTCGGTAACCCGCCGGATTTCAAGGGACTGGGGATGACGCGCCACTGGCGAACGGATGGCACGGACCGTGCATCCGTCCCAGCGCATGGACCGTTTCCGCCCGCTCGCGCCGTCGCCTGTCGCCCGGACGCTGCTGCCGCTCGTGTCGCTGCTCGCGCTCCTCGCGGCCGCGGATGGCGCGCGGGCGGACGTGGCGGACACGGCCGATCACGTGCAGCCGGTGGCGAGCATCGAGCGCACGGCGAAAACCGTGGCCGCCGCCGCGGCCGCCACGGACCCCGCGAGCGTCGAGGTCCACTCGCTCGATCCGCGGCTGCGCTACCCCGCCTGCCTGCGGCCGCTGGACGGCAGCCTGGCCCCCGGCATGCGCAACGGGGCGAGAATGACCGTCGAGGTCCGCTGCGACGAGCCGAAATGGCGGCTCTACCTGGGCGTCACGCTGCACACCGTCGAGCGCGTGGTCGTGGCCAGCCGCCCGCTCTCACGCCAGACCGTGCTCGGTCCGGACGACCTGCAGGTCGTCGAGCGGGAGCTCGGCGCGCTGCCGGGCGGCTTCTACAAGAGTCCCGAGGCGCTCTACGGCACGCTGACCTCGCGGATCGTCGGCACCGGCGAGATCCTCACGCCGCAGTTGATCGAGGTCCCGCCGCTGATCCGCCGCGGCCAGCAGGTGACGGTCCTCGCCCGCACCGGGGCGCTCGAGGTACGCCAGACGGGCATGGCGCTCGCGGACGCGGGGCTCGCGCAGCGGATCCGGGTGCAGACCGGCAGCGGCGGCCCGGGCGGGCGACCGGTCGAGGCGGTTGTCCGTGCGCCGGACCTCGTCGAGGTGGCGCTGCCGTGAGACCGGTCACGGCGCTCAAGTCGCGGCGCGCGCCGCCGATGCTTGGCCCGGGCGGTAATGCCCGGCGACGCAACGCTCGCTGCACTAGTTCACATATTTGGCTAAAGTTTCCCCGTAAGACGACGATAGCGTGGGCATGGCCTAAGGGCTTCTGGAGAACTGGATCATGAGCAACACCATCGATGGGATCGGACCGTCGACAGCGGGCGTCTCGGGCGGCGGCCGAACCTCGGGCGTCGCCGCGACGCCGCCGACCAACGCCGCCACGACCGGCAGCGCGGCGCAGAACAGTGGCGACACGGCCACCGTGTCGACCATCGCGCGGACGCTGCAGAAGCTCGGCGCGGCGGTGGATCAGAGTTCGGGCGTGGACACCGTGAAGGTGGCCGCGCTGCAGACCGCGATCGCGAACGGCACCTACCAGCCCGATTCGAGCGCCATTGCGTCGGCGCTGCTCGCCACGCAGAACGAGGGCGGCTGACGCCGCCACGGGATAAGGAGCGACGATGGATGCGCAGTCGCTGAATGCCCTGAACGTCGTGCTCGGCCGCCAGCTCGCGGCCGCGACGAAACTCGAGGCGCTGCTCGCGCGCGAGCGTGGCCTGCTGACCGGCGGCGACGCCGCCGCGGTCGAGGCCGTCGCCGCCGAGAAAACCGCCCTCCTGAACGAGATCGAGACCCTCGAGACCGACCGGCGCCGCGTGCTCGCGATTGCCGGCGTCGGCGCCAATGCCGCGGCGATGGAACGGCTGCTCGGCGGCCGCCTCGCGGTCGCCGCGAGCGTCGTGCAGGAGACCGCCCGCCTGTGGCGCGGCCTCGTCGCCGCAATGGAGCGCTGCCGCGACGGCAACGACGTCAACGGCGCGATCGTCGGCCTCAAGCAGCGCCAGGTACGCCAGCTGCTGAACATGCTGCGCACCGGCCGCGAGGACGACCTCACCTACGGCCCGGCCGGCCGGTCGGGCTCGGGCAGCGCGCGCGGACTGGCGCGGGCCTAGCAGACACCTTACCGGGGCAACGCACCATGCTGGTCCTCAGCCGCCGCGCCGACGAATCGATCGTGATTCAGCCCGCCGAGGGCACCGATCAGCACATGACGCTGGCGGAGCTCTTTGCCGCGGGGCCGATCCAGATCACCCTGCTGGGCGGCAGTGGCCGGCGCGTCAAGGTGGGCATCGATGCCCCCTCGCAGCTGTCGATCCGCCGCAAGGACGAGCCGGGCGACGCCACCTGACTGGCGAGAAGCCGGCGGCCCGCCGGCTCGCACCCCCCACTCCGCCCGCCCAATCCCCGGCGCACTGACCGGAAAGCGTCCGTCCCGTTGCCGCCCCGCTTGCGAATATCGGAATTCTTTGACATAATAATCGGCCGTCCTTTTTTTAGCGTTTTCCTCAGGCATACTGTACGAGTGGTGGCCGTTTCCAGGCCGCCGGCACGAGCGATAACACCGGGGAATGGCATGGAACGGCGACTGCACACGCGGCACCGCGCGAGAACCACCGTCTACGTCCAGATGCCCGGACGTCGCGGCAAGCTCTGCCGTGCCCGCAACCTCAGCGCCAACGGTGTCTTCGTCGAAACCGAAAACCTGGGCCTCCTGAAAGGCTCGGTCGTCGAGCTCGCGTTTGCGATCAACCTCGGTCCGATCACGAAGCTGCACCGTCGCACCGCGGTCGTGGCCCACGTGTCGCGCGGCGGCACGGGCCTTCGCATGGAAAACTACGTCGGCCGCTGAGCGGCGGCTTTGACCCCCGCGCGTTGATCGGGCCGTCGTCCGTTCAGGACAGGCAGCCCGGAACCCTTCCTCGTGATGCCGGCCTCGACAGGCGCGGTCGGCTATCCCAAGATGCCGTGGTCCGCTGCCACGACGAGCCGTCATGACCGATCACGCCGCCACGCGTCAGTACCGCTACTACGATTTCTTCATGGCCGCGTACGTCTGCATCGTGCTCTGCGCCAACCTCATCGGCGCGGCCAAGGTGTCGACCGTGCACGTGCCGGTGTTCGGCGAACTGACCTTCCTGTCGGGCGTGCTCTTCTTCCCGATCAGCTACCTCTTCGGCGACATCCTGACCGAGGTCTACGGCTACGCACGCGACCGGCGGGTGGTCTGGGCGGGCTTCGCCGCGCTCGCGTTTGCCTCGCTGATGTCGACCGTGATCATCGCGCTGCCCGCGGCCAGCTGGTGGACCAAGGAACAGGCGGCGCTCGAGACCGTCTTTGGCAACACGCCGCGCATCGCCTTTGCCTCGATCACGGCCTTCTGGTGCGGTTCCTTCGTCAACAGCTACGTGCTGGCGAAGATGAAGGTCTACACCAACGGCCGCTGGCTGTGGACGCGCATCATCGGCTCCACGCTCTGCGGCGAACTGGTCGACTCCGCGCTCTTCTACGGCATCGCCTTCTACGGCCTGTGGCCCGACGGACGGCTGCTCGAGGTCACGCTCACCCAGTACCTGCTGAAGAGCGGCTGGGAGGTCCTCGCGACCCCGATCACCTACCAGGTCGTGGGCTTCCTGAAGCGCGCCGAGCGCGAGGACTACTACGACAGGGACACGGACTTCACGCCCTTCTCGGTCCGCACCTGACCGTTCAGTCGCGCGGACCCGCCGTCGCAAGACCGACCGTCCGACCGGCGAGCCCCGCGGCCGTCACGTAGCGGGTGTCACCGACCCGCTGCAGCACCATCTCGGTCGCAAGGCCCGCCGGCGTCGGCTCGCCACGCACCGTCTCGCGCGTGAAGGTGACGTCGCTGCCGCCTTTCAGGCTCTCGCTGAGCACGCGTCCGGTGGCCTTGCCGCGGGCCGCGAGCCGAAGCTCAAGGAGTCGCGCGATCGTGCGCCCGACGTCGGCCGTGCTCGCGGGCGCGAGATCGACGTAGCCCGCCTTGAAGTCCGGCCCGCCCGCGGCGATGAAGTTCGCGGTCTCGGCCCGGCTCGCGGAGCCGTGCGCACCCTGGCCGGTCTGCAGCGCGGTGTCGGCGTTCAGTGACGTGCAGAGCAGCGTGTTCGGACAACCGATCGCGGCCGAACGGAAGCTGACGAGGAGCGCGGGACGCGGGGTGCGCGCGCTGCCGGACAGGCCGACCGCCGAGAGCGGCAAGGTCCCGGGGACCGACCCGAAGCGGTCGTCGGCGAACAGCCCGCCGACGTAGTCCTCGGCGAGCAGGGCGGCCACGATCGACGGCAGCAGCCGCGCGGCGTCGTCCCCCGGCAGGTAGATCGCGTCCGAGCCGCCGTTCGCCGCGATCACGACCGCGGGCGCGTGCGGATCGGGACCGAGCAGGGCATCGCCGTCGTCGGGGTGCTGGCCGGTCTCGGGACGGAGCTCGGCACGGGCCTCGTCCGGCTCGTGCAGCGGCAGCCCGAGCGCGGCCGCCAGATCGAGTGCGAGGAACCCGCCCGGCAGGTCACCGGTCGCCACGCCGCGGTAGCGACGGTGCGTCGCCGGGCTCGTGGTGCTCGTCTTCGTGACCGTCGAGAAGCCGTGATCGGACGCCACGATCACGTCGGTGGAGTCCTTGAGCCCGAGCGCATCGAGCGACTCCATGAGCTCGCCGAACGCGCGATCCGCGTCGCGTACCGCGGCGAGTGCGGTGGGTCCCGTGATACCGGGCTCGAGCAGGCGCGGGCTGTCGCCCTCGTTGTGCTGCGTGCCGTCGGGATCGCGCGACCAGTAGATCAGCAGGAACGGCCGGTGCCGGCTCCTCAACTCCGGCAGCACGGCACGGGTGGTGACGGCCGCGAACCAGGTCTGCTGACCCTTGTTGGTCGCGCGCGTGCCCCGTTCCCGGAGATCGCCCGCGTCGCCGTTGCTGCCGCGGCCGGGCGCGGTGGTCGACAGGCCCGCACCGGACAGGCGCCGGGTGATGGCCTCGGGCAGTGCGATGCCGCCGGGGTAGCCCGTGCGGTCGTCGACCAGGATCGTGCGCGGCCAGAGCCTCGCCGGCACCTGCAGCGCGACCGGCCCGTAGCGGCCGACCACTGCGGTGGCGTAGCCGGCCTCGATCGCGGCGTCGATGAGCGTGCGCTCACCGACGAGCCCGCCCTCCGGACGGGCATCCAGCGCCTCGAGCGTCGGGTCGTCATCGAGCGCCGGCACCGCGGAGCCCTCGCCGGCGCCAAGGTACAGGTGGTCGCCATAGATCCCGTGATCGCCGGGCTGATGGCCGGTGGCGAGGGTCGCCGCGTTGACCATCGTCAGGGTCGGAAAGGCGGCGTGGCCGTTGGCGAAGAGCACCCCGCGGCTCGCGAACGCGGCGAGGTTCGGTGCGGTCTCCGGGGTGACGAGTTCGCTGCGCAGCCCGTCCGGCACGAACAGCACGACGTTGCGCGGTGCCGCCGAGGCGGCGGACGTCGCGAGGGCAGCGACCAGGGCCCCCGCCGCCACCCGGATCGAATGCCGCCTTACAGCGTCGTGGACCACAGGTCGTTCAGCTGCCCGAGGCCACTCGCCGAGTCGATGCCGCCGCCGCCGAAGACCCAGAACTTGCCGCCCGCGTACCAGCCGGCGGCGTTGAGGCGCCCGCCAGGCGAGTTGCTGGTCGACGCCGTGCCCGTGGTGCCGTAGACGCCGACGCCGTTGATCGCGGTGCTGCCGGACTGGAAGGTCCACTGCCCCGTCGAGGGCGAGTACTCCCAGAGGTCGTTCAGGTAGCCGAGCGTGCCACCGGCGGCAAAGCCCTGGCCACCGAACAGCCAGAGGTTGCCCGCCGCGTCGGTGAAGGTGACGGCGGTGGCGCGGCTGCCGGGCAGGTTGCCGGCGGCCGCCGTGCCGAGCGTGCCGTAGACGCTGACCTGACCCACCGTCGACGCACCGCTGACCCACGTCCACTGCCCGGTCGAGGGGACGAACTTCCACAGGTCATTGAGAAAGCCACTGGCCGCGGTCGAATCGAGGCCGAGCCCGCCGAGCAGCCACAGGTTGCCGCTGGCATCGAGCCAGCCCGCCGCCGACTGGCGCGGGCCGGGGATGTTGCTCGCGGCAGCCGTGCCCACGGTGCCGTAGCTTGCTGCCTGGTTCGCGAGGTAGGGGCCGGCGACCCAGGTCCACTCGCCGCTCGCGGGCGTGTACTTCCACAGGTCGTTCAACTGGCCGTTCGTGCCGGTGCCGTTGCCGTTCGCGCCGTCGTAGCCCGCGCCGCCAAAGAGCCAGAAGTTACCGCTCTTGTCCTGCCAGGCGACCGCGCCTTCGCGGGCGCCGGGCACGTTGCCGGCCTCGGCCGTCCCCGTGGTGCCGTAGACACCACCGGCGTTGGCGTTCGGTGAGCCGCCGATCCACGTCCACTGGCCGGAGGCGGGGCTGAATTTCCAGAGGTCGTTCAGCGTGCCGTTGAGGCCCGTGACGTCGTAGCCGATGCCACCGAAGAGGTAGAGATTGCCGCTGCTGTCGGTCCACGTCGCGGCGCCGGCGCGGGCGCCCGGGCTGTTCGCCGCGGCGGCGGTGCCCTTCGTGCCGTACACGCCCGGCTGGTTCACGCGGTTGGGTCCGGCGACCCAGGTCCAGAAACCCGTCGACGGCGAGTACTTCCACAGGTCGTTCAGTGCACCGACGGTGCCGGACACGTCGTAGGCCGAGCCGCCGCCGAAGAGCCAGAGGTTGCCCGCCGAATCCGTCCAGGTGGCCGCGCTGTCACGGCTGCCCGGCTGGTTGGCGGCCGCGCCGACACCCTGCGTGCCGTAGGCACCCGACTGGCCGACCAGGATCGGTCCGCCAACGAAGGTCCAGGGTACGTTGCCCGGCGGCGTGGTCACCGTGGTGCCGGCGGTGGTCGAGTTGTTGCTGTGACCGCAGGCGGCTAGCACGACCACGAGGCCGCAGAGGAGCAGGGCAACGGAACGGAATCCACGCTTCATTAACGGCAACCTTTGCAAAATTCGGTGTTTTTTCCGGTGCTTGGGGACGACCCGGGCCTACCGACCATGAGACCCGGTGCGGGCCGGCTAAGTTCCGGCGCTTGCCTCGATCGCCGCCGGAACCGGGCGCGGCAGGTCAGCACCGCGGCCCGTCTCCGCGCTTGTCGACCGACGCCGATCCAAGGCCTAACGTATTGATCGGGTGGCGAATGATAGCGGCTTCGCGCCCATCCTGAACGATTATTTTGGCCACCGCGCGGGCGACGCGGCGGCGGCACCGCGCACCCTGGCGTCAGAACGTGACGTTCAGGTTCACGCGAAACTCCCGCGGTTCACCGGGATGCAC
>CAITAM010000171.1 GCA_903890265.1 uncultured Pseudomonadota bacterium
CGTACCAGCAGTCGCTCCGCATCCGTGGCCATGCTAAAACCTCTCGTAAATATATCTAAAAGATATACGTTTTTAGTCCCTCGGTCTACCGCTGTCGCGTCGCGCCACGCCCTGAATCCGGCATCACGCGACATGGAAAAAGACCCATCCAAGTGCCGGGTCACGCTCGCTGGCGTCGGCGGGCCGATCGCTTTAACGGTTCCAACGGACAACCGCCCCACCACTTCTCAACTCAGCGCTCGTCCGAGAAGCGGCACTGTGGTCACCCAGCGACTTCTTGAGGCCCGACCACGCGTTTTGCGTAGTGCGGTTCGCACTGTTCAAGAACAGCTTGTGGGGGATTTCCTTACCGCCAACGGACTGGGGATGTCACTTACTGAATTACCTGAGAAACGGCGCATTGCCAGCCGGGAAGTGACAGGAACGCTACCTATCGCTTTGCACTCAGGACGGTCGCGCTGCCGGATCATCGGACACAGGCACCGTGTCGGTCGGCAACGCCGGCCGATGATGCCCGGCACGTCGCAAACCGTCCCGGCGTGCCCGGTGACGGCGCCCTGCCCTGCGGTGCACGACGAAGGCCGGCAGGGCGGCGATGCCGATGACCCAGTGCGACACACTGATCCACGGCCTCAGCACCTCGCTCCCCACGTAGTAGAGCGCGTAGCCCGTCGGGACCAGCAGCGCGCAGCCCGCGATCAGCACGCCGCCCGACCAACGGTGCCGGTGCCGGCGCCACGCGGCCAGCGCGTGATCACGGGCAAGTGATCCGAACACGAACAGCGCCGCCATCGATGCGGCGCCGTGTAGACGCAGCAACCAGGGCTCCAGTGGGTGGTGCACCACGCCGAATTCGTCCGGTTGCGCCAGCAGCTCGTGCACGACGAGCCAGCCGAGACCGGAGACCGACACCAGTATCGCGACGGCCATCACCAGCCGCTCGTGTCGGCCTGACAATCGAATGGCAGGCCGTCTGCGCACGGACCGAAACTCAAGGGCGGTGCGGCGGGTCATGCGTGGTCTGCCCGCCCAAAGGCCGTCGACCACCCTGTGGGCACATCGGCCGGGCACGGTGGATACACGGCCGGGGCTTCCCCGGGAAGACGAAGGTGCCTTGCGCCGAACGCGCGGACGACGCTGTCGGATGCGTCGCCCGCGACGGCAACGACCTTGGTCAGCGCATCGGCCGTGGTCGCGTCGGGACCGATCACCGTGACGCTGCCAAGATTTTGCACGGGCCCTGAGTCGGCCGGGTCGACGATCGGATGCCGCCCCGTTGCCTCGGCCGCGCGCGCCGCGAAGTACGCGCCGGAGGTGGCGACCGCGACGTTCGCGAGGGTACCGATAGGCAGCGAGGCTTGCGGATGGCGGGGATCGCGAACGTGCACCGGCGCGGGGCACGCGCCAACGGCGAGGTCACCGCCGGCGTTCACGACGTAATCCGTGATTCCCTGATGACGAAGCGCCGCGCAGGCTGCGTCGATCGCGTAGCCCTTGGCAATACCGCCGAGGTCGATCCAGACCGGGACGCGAAACCGAACGCGATGCCCATCAAGCAGCTCGATGGCCTCAAAAGAGCCCTTCGGGTCGGCGAGCGGGACGTTCGCAGGCGATGGCAGGAACCCCCATGCCACGAGGTGAGGAGCGACGGTCACGTCAAACGCACCCCCGCTCGCCCGGGAAATTCGCTCGGCACGCTCAAGGACCGCAAAGGTGCGCGCGTCGACGGTCACCGGCCCGGCATGGGCCTCGCGATTCAGTCGGGACACGTCGCTGTCCGGCTCGTGGAAGCTCATGAGTGCGTGGATATCCCGGACGGCGTCGTAGGCCGCCTCCGTCGCGCGCAGGAGCGCCTCGGAAGGCACAGCGGCCGACGCCGCGATGTCGACAAACGTACCGAGCAGGGGCTTCGAGCGTCGCAGGCTAGCGTGGCAGGGTCGCATGGATCGCCATCAGGCGGCGCACGCCCTCGGTAACGTGACGGGACGAGAGCGTCGCACCACTGATATTGCGGATGTCCTGATCGAGCTTCAGCGGGTCGGCCACGGACTTGTGCACGAACTGCTGGCGCCAGCTGGCGTTGCGGATCTCCCCGCCGTAGCTCTCGCGGTAATCCAGGATCTCGACGTCCTTGATGGTCCCGTCGGGGTTGACGCCGAGCGCGTAGGTGATGAGTTCGTGCTTGCCAAGCACGGCGTCAACGAAGAAATACCCACCGGAGCCGACGCGCCACAGCGCGAAGTCGAGGTGCGGCACCGCGAGGCCGCTGGTCCGCTCGACCGTCAGGCGTTGCGCGTCGTCGAGCCTGAGTGGCATGGCCGTCAGCGCCTGCCCGGGGAACATCAGTTGCTGGGCTTGTTCAACCGTCAGGTAGGTCGTCGCATAGGCCGGGGCCGTGAACGCCGCGACGGGAAGCCAGAGCCAGGCGTAAGGGGTATTCATGTGGCCTCAGAAGCTGTAACCGACGCCCAGGTTGAGGGAATCGCCCTTGGTATAGCCGAGAGGCACCGCAGACGGGTAGCGGTCGTTACGATAACCGCGATAGTCCGCCTTGAACACGACGCCGTCACCGACGTACAGGCTGGTCCCCAGCGTCCAGATGTGCTCGTCCCCGGTGCGGGCGGGTGCGCCGGCCAGGGACCCGTAGCCTGCGGCGGCGTTCAGGATCTCGTAACGCGCGAAGGGCGTGATCTTGAAATAATCATTGGACCAGACACGGTAGGCCGCCTGGGCGTAGCCGCCGTAGAACAGGGCGGGCACCAACGTCGGGTTGGGTGTCGTTCCGTGCAAGTAGAATTCGTTCAGCGCCTCGGTATCGCTCAGGGTGCCGCGGGCGTATTCCGCGGCGAGGTCCCAGCGCCCGGGCTGGTAGCGCCCGTGCACTTCCCACAGCAGCAGGCGTGAATCATTGCCAAGGAAACCGGGCTGGTCCTGGCCGACCTTGCTCGCGAACACGGAGGCGCCCACCAGTGCGCCGGGTACGCGCCAGTTGACGGACAGGTGACCCGCGAGATCGTGCGCCGCGGCGAACTGTCCCTCGCCGTGGATCGCGGCCAGCGGTCCGCGTAGCCTGCCCTCGTCCGTGGTCGGATCCCATTGACTCAGGTTGGGCGCCGTGGTGAGGCCACCTTCGAACGTCAGGCCGCTGTCCGTCGTCCGGGAGATTCCGAGCCCGACTTCACGCCAGGTGCTCGGAATGATCTTCGTGTCGACGTCCGGGCGGTACACGCCGTAGTAGGCGGTCGGCTCATGATGCTGGTTGATGAGACCCGCCGGCAGGAGATAGAGACCGGCATCCGCCGTCCAACCGCCGCGGAAGCTGTGCTCCACGTAGAGTTGCTCGACCTCCGACTCGCCCGTGTCGGTCGACGAGGTCACGGCGTGCTCCCACTCCCACTCCCCCACCATCTTGGTGTTCTCATCGAAGCGGTGCGTGAGGCCGATCACGGCTCGCTGCACATCGACGTTGCTGACCGAGGGTCGCTTGGACGGCCGTGTGTAGCCGATCTCGCCGTAACTCGAAACGTACGTTGACGCCTCACCGCCGCCGGCGGTCGCCGCCGGAGACGACGCCGGAGACGACGCCGTAGACAAAACCGGCGCGGCCGCGACAGCGGTCACCGGTTCCGCCGGCGCCACATGGGGCCCTGACTCCAGGCGCGCGACCTTTTGCCGAAGGACGGCGTTTTCTGCCTCGAGGGCATCCAGTCGCTGGGCCAGTTCCTCGAGCGTTACCGCCTGCGAGAGGGACGATTGCAAGAACAAACCCAGAGCGATCAACAGACTAGGGACTATTACGCGACGGTTGCGGGTCATCGGGTCCTCGTGCGGGCAGCAGCATTGTCGGGGATTATAAACGCGAATGATTCTCATTACTACTCGGACGGCTGGGGCGCGTGGCCCCGGGGTAGCGCCCCGCGCCGGACAACGCGTCAACTGTCCGGCCGCCCCGCCGGGCGCTTCCGCTCATTACGCGGCCGCCGGGCTTACCGCGTGGCAGGCACGCTTCGCTGCCGGTAACATTTGCGTCATCGGGATGGCACGCGCGCGTCGGGTGCCCGCCAAGCCGACGGGTCAGCGACCTGTGGTGCTCGCGCTCCCGCAGTGGCATCGGCACCCGGAGCAGTCGTCCCCCATGATTAAGAAATCGCATTTACGCGCGGCTATGGTCGGCCTCGGCCTTGCCCTGTTCCACGCCGCCGGCGCCGCTGCCCCGGCAGAGGCGCCGCAACGGCCCGGTGTCGACGTCGACAGCCTCGACCGGTCGGTCGCCCCGGGCGACAACTTCTTCCTGCACGCAAACGGGACGTGGTTGCGCACGCACGAGATCCCCGCCGATCGCAGCTACTACGCGCCGGAGTCTGCCTCCGAGGACCTCGTCGAGCAGCGCGTCAGCGACCTCGTCCGGCAACCGTCCGGTGGCAGCACCGCCGAGGCCGATCGCAAGATCCACGACTACTACGCGAGCTTCATGCAGGAGGAGCGGATCGAGGCCCTCGGCCTGCGTCCGCTGCAACCGCGCCTGAAGACGATCGCCGCGATCTCGACGCGCACGGCACTCGCCGCGTTTCTCGGCCAGACGTTGCGCGCCGACGTCGACGTCCTGAACGACACCTCCGTCCACACCGCCAACCTCTTCGGCCTGTGGGTGGCGCAGGACCTCGACCACCCGGACCGGTACGTGCCCTTCCTCCTGCAGGGCGGCCTCGGCATGCCGGACCGCAGTTACTACCTCGACGACTCGGCCGCGATGGTGGACACGCGGCAGAAGTACCTCGCGCACGTCGGGCACATGCTGAAGCTGCTGGGCTTCACCAACAGCGCTGCCCGGGCGGCGCGCGTCGTCGACCTCGAGCAGCGGATCGCGCGCGTGCACTGGACCCGTGCGGCCACCCAGGACGTCGCCAAGGGCAACAACCACTGGTCGAGGAGTGATTTCCCGAGCCGGGCACCCGGCCTCGACTGGCCGGCCTTCTTCGCGGCCGCGCAGCTGCCCGAGGCGCAGCAGGACTTCGTCGTCTGGCAACCGTCCGCGATCACCGGCATCGCGGCGCTCGTCCAGCGTGAACCGCTCTCGACCTGGAAGGACTACCTTGCGCTGCACGCGATCGAGGCCCGCGCGGCGTACCTGCCGAAGGCGGTGGTGGCCGAGAGTTTCGCGTTCCACGGCCGGGTCATCGAGGGCACGCCCGAGCTTCGCGAGCGCTGGAAGCGTGCGGTGCGCGCGACGAACGTGGCCCTCGGCGAGGCCGTGGGACAGCGCTACGCCGAGCGGTACTTCCCCGCCTCGGCCAAGGCCGAGGTCGAGGCGCTGGTCGAACGCCTGCGCGTCGCGTTCGGTGAGCGCATCGACCGGCTCGAGTGGATGTCTGCCGCCACCAAGGCCAACGCCAAGGCCAAGCTCGCGACCCTCAAGGTCGGGGTCGGTTACCCCGACCGCTGGCGCGACTACTCGGGACTTGAGGTCGTTCCGGGCGACGCGTTTGGTAACGCCGAGCGCGCGAGCGCCTTCGAGTACCGCTGGCACCTCGCGAAGCTCGGTCGCCCGGTGGACCGCGGCGAGTGGGTCATGACGCCGCAGACCATCAACGCTGTGAACCTGCCGGCCATGAACGCCCTCAACTTCCCGGCCGCGATCCTGCAGCCGCCGTTCTACCTGCCGGGCGGTGACCCGGCCTACAACTTCGGCGCGATCGGCGCCGTGATCGGCCACGAGATCTCCCACAGCTTCGATGACCAGGGCGCCGCGTTCGACGCCACGGGCCACTTTCGCAACTGGTGGACCGACGAGGACCTCGCGCATTTCCGCGCCGCCGAGGAGACGCTCGTCAGCCAGTACGACGGCTACCGGCCCTTCCCGGACCTCGCCGTGAACGGCCGGCAGACCCTGAGCGAGAACATCGCCGACCTCGGCGGACTGCTCGCGGCCTACGACGCCTACCGTCTGGCCGAACCGTCCGACGCGGACCGCGCAGCGAACGGACTCACCGGCGAGCAACGTTTTTTCCTCGGCTTCGCGCAGATGTGGTGCGCAAAGTTCCGTGACCCTGCGCTGCGCAGCGCGATCCTGACCGATGGCCACGCCCCGTCCGAATACCGCGCGAACACGGTCCGCAACGTCGATGCCTGGTACCGGTCGTTTGACGTCAAGGCCGGGCAGTCACTGGCTCTCCCGCCGGAACGGCGCGTGCGGATCTGGTAGCCGCACGACGGCTGCAGGCGTGGGGCCGGCGCGCGCAGCCGACGACCCGTTTGCGGCGCGCCCGACCCACCCCGGCGCCGCGACCGCGATCACCCGATCGATGGCGACGCCGGAGGATCCATCAATCGATCAGGGCATCGGCGCGCCGCCCGGCCCGTTCGAGGTGCACGGGCAACACGCGACCGTAGAGCTGGCGCGTGCGCTCCGGGCTGCCCACCATGTGGGGCTCTTCGGCGAAGCTGAAGATGGCAACGTAGCGCAACCGCGCGCCCTCGAGCGGCGTGACCCGGTGCAGCGAGTAACGACCCTTGAAGATCTGCAGGTCGCCGGGCTCGAGC
>CAITAM010000172.1 GCA_903890265.1 uncultured Pseudomonadota bacterium
AAAGCTGTTTGAAGTTGCTGAAGCAACAGGCCATGGGCTCCCGCCTGGCATCGATGATCTTCGCGTTGGGCAGCATCAGGTGTATCAGCCCGACATGGCGGAAATTGTTCGGCATCTTGTCGATGAAGAACGGCTTGCCCACCCGGTAGGCCATGGTGTCGCGGAGGTATTTTTCGCCGAAGGCGAGGCACTGCTCGGCCGTCAGCTCGTTGAGTGCCTCCGGGTAGTGCGACCGGGTCGGTGAATTGAATGACCCGAGGGAACCGACGAGCCGCGGAATGTCGGCGAGCTCCATCGTGCCTTCGACCATCGAGTGCGAGGCGAGGATCTGCTCCAGCAGAGTCGATCCCGCGCGCGGCAGGCCGAGGATGAAGATCGGCGCGGGGTCCGCCGAGCCCCAGCCCGTGCGCTCGGCATAAAACGCCGCATCACCGATGGCGAGCTGGCGGCGCGCGGCCCGCTCCTGCAGATCCGGCTGGTAGCGGTTTTCCAGTTTCTTCAGCACGTTGCCGCGCGCGTAATACGCGAAGGACTCCTCGTACTCCTGGCGGTCCTCGAGACCCTTGCCGAGCGCGAAGCAGAGATGATACCGGTCGACCTGCTGCGCCGTCGGGCGCGCCTCGAACTGGCGCATGCGCGCGAGCTCGTCGTCGGTAAACCGGTACGTCTTCAGGTTCGCCAGACTCCAGAACGGCTCGCCGAATCCCGGCCGCACGTCCGCCGCGCGGCGGTAGCTCTCCACGGCCCGCGCCTGGTCCCCGATCGTCTTGTAGGCATGGCCCAGCGACTGGTGCAGCTCCGCGTCCGTTGGCATCGCGGCAAGGCAGCGCTGGTAGCCCTCGATCGCGGCGTCGAGCTCACCGAGCGCCATCAGGATACTGGCGTAGGTAATCCGCGCGCCGGTATTGCCGGGCTCGGCCGCCAGCAGACGCTCCGACTCCTCGCGCGCCCGCTGGTGCTTGTGCAGGTCGATCAGCGTCAGGACGTAGTCGTAGCGGGCCGCGTTGTAGTCCGGCGCGAGCTTCAGCACCTGCTCCAGGATGACCTCGGCGTCCGGCGTGAACTCGTTCTCCCGCGCAATGGTCGCGAGCAGACGCAGCGCCTCCACGTCATCCGGATGGCGCCCGAGGTAGGGCCGTAACAGCGCCTCCGCCTCCGCGAGATCACCGTCCGACACCATACTGCGCGCGGCCGTGATGTCGACCGGCAGCGAGACGAGCTTGTCGAGGTGGCGGCTCGCATTGAGCGACGCTGCCGTGTTGCCGGTCATGCGGTAGAGCGTCGCGAGCGAGCGCCAGCTGGCATCGAGCGCCGGATTGAGCTGCACCGCGCGCTCGAACGCCTCGATCGCCCGCGGCGCATCGCGCAGGAAGATGAAGCAGTGACCCCGTTCCTGGAAGGTCCGTGAATAGAACGGGTGGAACTCCTCGAGTCGCGCGAGCGTGGCGAGCGCGGCCGGGATGTCGGTCGTCAGTCGCTGCGCGACGGCGAGGTAGTAGCGCAGCGCGCGATGCCCCGGATCGGCCTCGAGCAGGGCGGGAGCCGCACCGATCACCTCGGCGAAGCGGCCCTGCTCGAGCGCGATCTTGAGTCGACCGGCCTCGGCGGCGAGATCGGTGGCGGCGACGGGTTCCGATGAATTCATAGGGCAAAAAAAATGGCGGGCTCGTGGCCCGCCATTATAGGGTCCGGCGGG
>CAITAM010000173.1 GCA_903890265.1 uncultured Pseudomonadota bacterium
ATCGATCAGGGTGAGGGCGAGGCCTTTCTCCGCAGCGAACATCCGCACCCGCCGCGGGCTGGGCGCGCGCGGGTTGCTGTAGAGCTTCACGGCCGGTCACTCGGCATCAGGGGCGCCTGCCGGGGGGGTGTCGCTCTCCGGGTCGGCGGGCGACTCGTCCGGAATCGCGCGCCGCCCGTCGAACCACGCGCCGAGATCGAGTAGCCGGCATCGATCACTGCAGAACGGCCGGTAAGGCGAGGCCGGCGACCACGGCACGGCAGCGGCGCAGGTCGGGCACTTGACGGTCTGCACCCGAGGCGCCCCTCAGGAGCAGCAGGTGAGTACGAAAGGCACGTCCGACTCGGCCTGAATGGGTCTGCTGTCGACATCGGTCCATGATAGGAAACGGATGCTGCATCGGTGATGGCTTGCGCTTATTTCGGGAAACAGTCCCGAGTCCGCGGGCATCATCACCCGCAGGAGATTGATCGGCACGTCACGCTCAAAGTTGATCTGAAAACCACCCTGGACCGCGACTTCGCGTCGCGGCCGGGAGTTTTCCCGCGTGACCCACAGCAGATCACCGATGCTCTCGCAGAAAGGACGGATGCTCGACAGCCAGCGGTTGAAGTCGTCCTGACGGACTTCCGCCGGCTGACTCAGCCAGTGGAAATAGTCCGGCAGGTCAAATTCGCAGGTGCCCCCCGGGATCGCGATCCGGTGCTTGATCGCGGCCAGGAATTCGCTCTCGCGCAGGCGGCTGAGCCAGTTGGACGCCGAGGCGCCAAGCTCGTCCCGGCGCTTGGTCAGCGTCGTCATGACGGCGGTCAGCCGGCCGGTGTCGACGCCCGGCCGCGCCTTGTAGTCGCGCAGCACGGCGAGCTGGCGCTCCAGTTCCTTCAGAACCTCGCTGCGCGCGTCACCCCGGCTGGTGATCGCGAGGATTTCGAGCAGGCTCGCGACGGCCGCCCGGCTGCTCCAGGCATTCGGGGTGGCGTTGTGGTACTGCGCCTGCTGGAAGAGGAATTCCACCCGCAGAAACGTTCGCATCCGCTCGTTTAGCGGCTGCTCATAGACCACGCTGCGTCTGGCCGCCTCGGGCTGAGGCTCCACGGGGGTCGGCTGCATCGCGCTATTCTGCGGACTGGAGCGCGCGCCGTAAACCCACCGGCCGTGATTTAGCCGGCCGCCGCGCCGGCGGCGAGCGCGCGGTACCGCCGATCGAGGTCGGCGACGGCCACGTCGAGGTCGGCCAGGCTGCCCGAGTTCTCAACGACGTCGTCCGCGGCGGCGAGCCGGGCCGCCCGGCTGGCCTGCGCCTTCAGTATGGCGTCGACCTCTGCCGGACCGGAGCCGTCCCGCGCCACGACTCGCTCGCGCTGGCGGGCCTCGTCGCAGTCGACCACGAGGACCCGGTCCACCTCCCGGGAGAGCCCCCCTTCGACCAGCAGCGGCACCTCGAGCAGGACGTACGGTCCGTCGGCCGCGGCGGCATCGGCCAGCAGCCGGGCCCGGATCACGGGGTGCGTGAGCGAGTTCAGTGCGGCGAGAGTCGCGGCGTCCGAGAACACCAGCGCGCGCAGCCGCGCGCGGTTGAGCCGGCCGTCGGGGTCGAGGATCGCGCTGCCAAAACGGTCCGCGAGCGCCGCCAGCAGCGGGGACCCGGGCTCGACGACCTGCCGGCTGACGACATCGGCATCGATGACCGTGATGCCAAGGCGGCGAAACGCCCCAGCCACCGTGCTCTTGCCGCTGGCAATGCCGCCGGTCAGGCCAACCAGATAGGGGCGCGCAGGGCCGGGTCGTGGGCTCGTCACGCTCAGCGCGCCACCGGCCACCAGGGCAGCACGAGGGTTGCCGGGTACATCAAAATCAGCCAACCGGCGACGGCGAGGAAGGGGCCAAAGGGCATGGGAGCGTCCCGTCCCTGCCGACGCAGCAGGATGAGTGCAATGCCGATGACGGCACCGGCCGCCGCGGAGTACAGAATGACCGGCACGAGCATCTGCCAGCCGAGCCAGGCACCGAGAGCGGCAAACAGCTTGAAGTCGCCAAAGCCCATGCCCTCCTTTCCGGTGGCGAGCTTAAAGGCGTGGAACACCGACCACAGGGACAGGTAGCCGAAGGCCGCACCGAGGATCGCGCTGCGCGGATCGACGGGAAAGAACTCGTGTCCCCGGCCGACCCAGACGCTGGCCAGCAGGCCGGCCCACAGCAGCGGCAGCGTGAGCGTGTCCGGCAAGAGCTGGGTGTCGAGGTCGATGCCCGTGAGTGCGACGAGAACGAAGGTGATGCCAAGGGCGGCGATGGCTTCGAACCCGAAGCCGAACCGCAGCGCGACCAGCACCGACAGTCCGGCTGTCACGAGCTCAACCAGCGGGTAACGCACCGAGATCGGCGCAGCGCAGGCGGCGCAGCGGCCTTTGAGCAGCACCCAGGAAACGACCGGCACGTTCTGCAGCGCGCTGATCGGCGTACCGCAGGACGGGCACGCGGATCGCGGTGAGACCAGGTTGTAGACCTGAGGCGACCCGGCTGCCACGCTGTCCGGACCCTCGCATTCGAGCCGCCAGTCGCGCTCCATCATGCGTGGCAGGCGATGTATCACGACGTTCAGGAAGCTACCAACCAGCAGACCGAATGCGCCCGCGAGGACAGCAAAGAACACGGTCGACTCGTGCAGGAGTTCGAGCAATGCCTCCACGAACCTACACTACCGCGGCAAGCTTGAAGATTGGCAGGTACATCGCAATGACGAGGCCACCGACGAGCACGCCGAGAATCGCCATAATGATCGGCTCAAGCAGGCTGGAGAGCCCGTCCACGGCGGCATCGACCTCGAGCTCGTAGAACTCCGCAACCTTGCCGGCCATGGTGTCGAGCGAGCCCGCTTCTTCGCCGACCGCGATCATCTGGTTGACCATGTTCGGGAAGAGGCCCGAATTCTCCATCGAGCGCTGCAGCCGCTGGCCGGTGGATACCTCGTCCCGCATCTTGAGCACAGCCTGCTCGTAGACGATGTTCCCGGTGGCGCCAGCGACGGAGGTCAGTGCCTCGACGAGGGGAACGCCCGCAGCGAAGGTCGTGGCCAATGTTCGCGTGTAGCGGGCAATCGCCGCCTTGACAAGAATCGGGCCGATCACGGGTACGTGCAGCAGGGTCCGATCGAGTTTCTCCTGCATCTGCCTCGAACGTTTGAGGCTGTAGAAGAAGAAGTAGCCCGCCCCACCCACCACGATGGCGATGAATATGCCTTTCTTCTGCACAAACTGCGACCAGTTGATGACCATCTGCGTGAACGCAGGGAGGTCCGCGCCGAAGCCCTTGAACAGGCTCTCAAACTGAGGGATCACAAAGACGAGCAGGATCACGGTGACGATGATGGCGATTGCCAGCACCGCGATGGGGTACATCAGTGCCTTCTTGATCTTCTTCTTCAGTGCTTCGGTCTTTTCTTTGTAAAGCGCGATCTTGTCCAGGAGATTTTCGAGCGCACCGGCCTGCTCGCCGGCGCCCACGAGATTGACCGACAGCGCATCAAAATAGAGCGGGTGCTTGGCCAGCGACTCCTGCAGAGTCGATCCCGCCTCAATGTGCGCCTTGATATCGAGAATCAGCTTCTGCATCGAAGGCTTGTCGTGGCCGGCACCGATGATCTCGAACGACTGCACCAGCGGGATACCCGCCCCGAGCATGGTCGCCAGCTGACGGAAGAATACGGCAATGTCCTCCGCGCTCGGCTTTTTGCCGCTGCCGGGGCGTGCTGCCTGCTTCTTGATGCGCGTCGGTGCAACGCCCTGCCGGCGCAGGTCCGCGCGCAGCGCGGCTTCATTGGGCGCAAGGCTCTTTCCCGAGACCTTGTTACCCTTGCGGTCCATGCCCTCCCACTTAAACGGGACGTCGGGCTGTAACGTGCTTGAGGATGCCATCGGTCAATCCTTTGTCATCTGGCGGCTGGCGGATCAAACCGTCAGTCGACCGTAACGCTGTTTACTTCTTCGAGGCTGGTGAGCCCGGCCGCGACTTTTCTCAGGCCGGACGTGCGCAGGTCCGCCACGCCCTCCTTCCTCGCCTGGTCGGCGATGTCGATCGCGTTGCCGCCCTGCATGATGATCCGGCCGATTGAGTCGGTGCAGGGCATCACCTGGTAGATGCCGACTCGACCTTTGTAACCGTCAGTGCAGTTACCGCAGCCCTTGGGGCCGAAGATGGTTACGCCAGCGGCGATCTGCTCGGCCGTGAAACCCTCCTTGAGCAGGGCTTCCTCGGGAACCGTCACTGGCTGCTTGCAGTAAGAGCACAGACGCCGCGCAAGGCGCTGGGCGATGATGAGGCTGACTGACGTCGCGATCGCGTAGGGTTTCACGCCCATGTCAATCAGTCGCGTCAGCGTCTGCGGCGCGTCGTTTGTGTGGAGCGTCGACAGCACGAGATGGCCGGTCTGGGCGGCCTTGATGGCAATTTCCGCCGTCTCAAGGTCGCGGATTTCGCCGACCATGATCACGTCAGGATCCTGCCGCAGGAATGAGCGGAGCGCCGAGGCGAAGGTGAGGCCCACCTTCGGGTTGACGTTAACCTGGTTGACGCCCTGCAGAATGATTTCCGCGGGGTCTTCGGCCGTGGAGATGTTGGTGCCCTCCACGTTCAGGATATTGAGACCGGTGTACAGCGACACCGTCTTGCCCGACCCCGTGGGTCCGGTGACGAGGATCATTCCCTGCGGACGCTCGAGGGTGCGCATGTAGTGCGCTTTCTGCTCAGGCTCGTAGCCAAGGGCATCGATGCCGAGCATGGCGGCCGAGGCGTCGAGGATACGCATCACCGCCTTCTCGCCAAAGAGAGTCGGGCAGGTGCTTACGCGAAAGTCGATGGACCGAGATTTGGACAGGCGCATCTTGATACGGCCGTCCTGCGGGATGCGCCGCTCGGCGATATCGAGGCGCGCCATGACCTTGATGCGCGCGCTGATCTTCTGGGCGAGCTGAACAGGAGGAACCGCGATCTCGCGCAGTACGCCGTCGACGCGCAGCCGCACGCGGTACGTCTTTTCGTATGGCTCGAAATGGATATCGGAAGCGCCTTTCTTGATGGCGTCGAGCATCACCTTGTTGACGAAACGGACGATCGGTGCGTCCTCGACGTCGTCGCGGGCGACGTTCGCGGGATCGACTTCGTCCTCGCCACCGGAGGTTTCGAGGTTCTCGTAATCGAAATCGTCCTCGCCGAGCGAAGGCATGCTGGTGTCGGCCTGCTCGATCGTCTTCGAGAGCAGGACCTGCAACTTGTCTTCCTCGACCACGATCGGCTCGACGTTGAGCGTGGTCTGGAAGCGGATCTCATCGATGCCATGCAGGTTGGTCGGATCCGACACGGCGACGAACAGCCGTCGGCCGCGTCGCATGAGCGGCAGGACGCGGTGTTTGTTGAGCAGCTTGTCTGAAACAAGCCGAACGGCATCGAGGTCGATTTGGGTCGCGTCCAGATCCATCAGCGGCACGCCGAACATCATCGACGCGGTGATGGCAAGGTCACGCGGTTTGACGAGGTTGTTCGCCACGAGGTAGCTGACTAGGCTGGTCTTGGCCTCGCGGGCCTGCC
>CAITAM010000174.1 GCA_903890265.1 uncultured Pseudomonadota bacterium
CCGGCCGACGAGCGTCGGCGGCGGCAGCCCGCAGAGCGTGGCCACCCGCTCGAAATACTCCGTCATCGTCGTCGAATTGCCGTCGGTCACGTTGTACACGCGGTTCTTGGCCTGTGGCGCCGCGATCGCCAGCAGGCAGGCGGCCACGAGATCATCGACGTGCACGCGCGACGAGGGAGGGGCTTCGGAATGGCGGATCATCGGCTCGCCGCGCTTCAGCCGCTCGGTCGGCAGTCGGCCCGGCCCGTAGATGGCCGGGACGCGGAAGATCGTCCACGGCACGCGCTGCGCGCTGCCCCAGCGGCGAATTTGTTCCTCGGCGTCCACCCGGCGCCGGGCACGGTCCGTGCCCGGCCGGAGCGGGGCGTCCTCGTCCGCGACTGTTTCGCCGGTATCGCCGTACACGCCGGTCGTGCTGATGTACAGGATGCGCGTCGGCAGCACGGTCAGCTTGGCGAGAAAATTCGCCAGCCGCGGGTCGGTGACGCCCGTCGGCGGCGGCGGTGCGAAGTAGAGCACGGCCGATGGCAGGGTCAGCAGCCGCGGCACCGGCGCCGCCGGGTCATCGAGATCCCAGGCGATACCGTCGATGCCCTGGCGGTCGAGCGACGCGGCGGACTCGGCTCGGCTCGTGATACCGACCACGGGTCCGCGGGCCACCAGGGTTTTCGCAACCCGGGTACCGGCATAGCCGCAGCCGACGATCAAATAACGCACCACAGCCGTCATACTGTCATTCTACGACCAATGGACGGCGCGCGCTGCGTCGGCTCAGGCGCGCAAGAGAAGTACAGGAACAGGCCGTGACGACAGACGATGGCGGGCAGCAGTATCGGGTGCGATTGGGGGCCCGGGACCAGGGATTCGGCGTCCGTCGTGGCGAGACGGTCCTCGAGGCCGCGCATCGCGCGGGCCATGATCTGCCGCACGCCTGCCGCGGCGGGCGCTGCGGGCTGTGTGCTGCGCGGCTGGTCGCCGGCCGGACACAGTACCCCGAAGGCGAGCCTGCCGCGGTTGGGCTGCGTGCGGTACCGGACGACCACGTGCTCCTGTGCCGCGCGTACGCCGAGAGCGACCTCGAACTCGACATCCGGCCCATCCGAGCGGCGGCGAGCGCCGGACCGCGACGTCTGCCGGCGCGGATCGCGGCCGTCGAACTGCTGGCCGCGGACCTGAAGCGCGTCAGTCTGCGCCTGCCGCGCACCGAGCCGCTGCCCTTCAGGGCCGGCCAGTACCTCGATGTCATTGCCGCCGACGGCGGTCGGCGCAGTTACTCGATCGCCTCGCCACCGCTGCCCGACGCGCTGATCGAGCTGCACATCCGCCGCGGCACGAGCGGCGGCACCGGCGCGAGCCTGTACGACGCGATGCAGCCCGGTGGGCTCATCGAGATCGAGGGGCCGTTCGGCGAGTTCGTCTTCGACCCGGCAGCGACCGACCGGCCGCTGGTGCTGGTGGCCGGTGGCACCGGTTTCGCGCCGGTGCGGGCCATTCTGAGCGCCGCCCTGGCCCACGGTGGCGCACGCCCTGTCGTGCTGTACCGGGGTGCACGCACGCACGATGAGCTCTACGACCACGAGCGGCTCCTCACCGACGTGGGCAGCGAAGGCCGTTTGCGCTACGTGCCGGTCCTGTCCGAGGAGCCGGCGGTGGCGGCGCCGATCCGGTCCGGCCTCGTGCACGAGGTCGTGCTCGACGACCTCGGCGAGGACGCGTCGGCCGTCGAGGTCTACGCGGCGGGTCCGCCGCCGATGCTGCGCGCGCTGCGTGCCGGGCTGTACCAGCGGGGTCTGCCGTCGCCGCAGTTTCATTCGGACCTGCCCGACGACTAGCGCGTTCGCGTTCCTCAGCGGCCCTTGAGGCGCTGCCCGCCGAAACGCCTGAGCGCGGTGAGCAGCGCCGAGGATTCCGGCGAGCTCGCGAGGATCAGTTCACCGCGCAGGCCCATGTCACGGGCCGCCGCCGCGATGCGGTCGCCACCGACCAGGAGCGGCGTCTCGGCGAGCAGGCCATTACCGGCCGGCGACAGCAGCTCGATCAGGCAGCGCAGCACCTCGCCGCTGGTGGCGGTCACGACGTGGATGCGCCGCTCGGCGAGCGCCTGCTCGACCGCCGGCACGGCACCGGGGGGCGGCACGGCGCGGACGCGCTCGTAGACCTCGGCCAGGGTCACCTCCGCGCCGCGGTCACGCAGCACGTCGACAATGAGATCACGGCCCTCGACCCCGCGTACGACGAGGATCCGCTGGCCCCGCACCGCCTGCAGCGCCTCGGTCGC
>CAITAM010000175.1 GCA_903890265.1 uncultured Pseudomonadota bacterium
CGCTCATTCAGCCGACCTTCGTCCACGGCTACCCCACCGAGGTATCGCCGCTGTCCCGCTGCCGCGACTCCGATCCGTTCCTGACCGATCGCTTCGAATTCTTCGTCGCCGGGCGCGAGCTCGCCAACGGTTTCTCCGAGCTGAACGATCCCGAGGACCAGGCCGAGCGCTTCAAGGCGCAGGTCGACCTCAAGGAGGCGGGCGACGACGAGGCCATGTATTTCGATGCCGACTACATCCGCGCGCTCGAGTACGGGCTGCCGCCGACCGGTGGCCTCGGCATCGGCATCGACCGGCTGGTGATGCTGTTCACCAACAGCGCGTCGATCCGCGACGTGCTGCTGTTTCCGGCGATGCGACCCGAGAGCTGACGCGCGGCGTGGCGGACCGTCGGCCCATCGGCGTCTTCGACTCGGGGGTCGGCGGGCTCACGGTGCTCGCGGCGCTCCTGGCACGCCTGCCCGATGAGTGCTTCGTCTATCTCGGCGACACCGCGCGCCTGCCTTATGGCGCCAAGACCCCGGCCACCGTCGAGCGCTACTCGCTGCAATGCGCGGCGCTGCTCAGGCGCTACGACGTGAAGGCGATCGCCATCGCCTGCAACACCGCGGCATCGGTCGCCGTCCCGGCGGTCACGCAGGCGCACGCGCCACTGCCGGTGCTCGGGGTGCTCGAGCCCGGTGCGGCCGCCGCGGTCGCCGCGAGCGCGAGCGGGCGGATCGCCGTGCTCGCGACCGAAGCGACCATCGCCGGGGGTGCGTACGAGCGGGCGATCCGCGCGCTCGACCCGCGCGCGACGGTCACGGGACTGGCCTGCCCGCTGTTCGTGGCGCTCGCCGAGGAAGGGCTGACGTCGGGTCCGATTGTCGATGCGGTGGTTCGCCACTACCTCGAGGGTCTCGATCCCCTGATCGACACGGTGGTACTTGGCTGCACGCATTTTCCGGTGCTGGCGCCGGCGCTGCGTGCGGCGCTCGGCCGTCGCGCCATCGTCGACTCGGCGGCAACGACGGCCGCGGCGCTCGCGGGGCTCCTCTCGCGGCACGGGGCGCTCGCGGAGGGTGGCGAGCCGCCGGCGCCGCGAGTTCGGTTTCTGGCGACCGACGGCGTGGCCCGGTTCGCGCGGGTCGGGCGGGCCTTCTTCGGTGACGCGCTGACCGACGACCGCGTCGAACTGGTCGACTTCGCGGGCTAGACTGCGGGCCAGGCCCGGGCGGTCAGTGGAGGCCGGTTATGCGCATCGTCAAGCTTCTCGGTCTGCTGCTGTGGTTCGCGGTGGGCGAGGCGTCGGCCCGCTCGCCGCTCGATCCGTCGGCCAGCCTGCTGCGCGCCGATGCCGAGCGTCGCCAGGCGATGGTCGAGGTCAATCTGCCGGCGCTCACGGCGATGCTCGCGCCCGAACTCTCCTACGGCCACGCCAACGGCGTCGTCGAGGACCGCGCGGCGCTGCTCGCCTCGCTCGACAGCGGCCGGCTGAAGTACGGCGGGATCCGCCCAGTGGATATCAACGCCCGGGTGTTCGGCGCGACGGGCATTGTCGTCGCCTCGGCGCACGTCGTGGTCACCGCCAACGGCGCGGCACACGAGCTTGATCTCGGCTACACGGCGACCTACCTGAAGCGGGCCGGGCGCTGGCAGCTCGTGGCCTACCGCTCCGTGCCGCTGCCGCCCGCCGCATCCTCGAGCCCGTAGGGCAGGGGGAGGGGCCGCAGGCACGTTTCGCCGTCGGCCGTGCGCAGCGTCTCGCCACGGGCCTCGAGCGCAATCACGGCGAGGCACTCCGTCGTGCCGGCGTCGCGGCCGACGTTGACGATCTCGCCGACCTTGTCGGCACCGGCGTACAGCGCGGTCCCTGGCACCACCGGACCTGGCACCACCGGACCTGGCACCACCGGACCTGGCACCACCGGACCTGGCACCACCGGACCTGGCACCACCGGTCCGGACGCCGGCGTCACCTCGTAGCGCAGCAGCCGCCGTTTAACGCGGCCCTGGTGTTCGGTGCGGGCGACGATTTCCTGGCCCGTGTAGCAGCCCTTCGTGAAGCTGACCGCGCCAAGGCGGTCGAGGTTCAGCATGTGCGCGGTGTAG
>CAITAM010000176.1 GCA_903890265.1 uncultured Pseudomonadota bacterium
AAGCAGACCAGGCTTACCTACTATTTCCAGGCGTTCAACTGCGCAACGCTGATTCAGCAGATTTTAGCGCTGGGATCGGCGGAACTTCTCAGGCCATCGGGCGTATGGAGCACGCCGCGTTCGGTCCTGCGCGCGGCACGAAAGGCAGGTCTGATCGGTACCCCTCACGCGATCACCTCGGCGCGCTGGACAACGCGCGCGGTTGCACGCTCCGTACCCCTGCGACAACAGCGCGAGGTGCGACACCAGGTCGATCGGGCGGTCATCGACGGAAGCCGTTTCTCGCAGCAGGAGTCCAATCGCACACTCGAAATCGAGCTGGCGCGATCCTACAACGACTACCTGCGCGAAAGCGGGGCAGACCGCGATCGGTGGCGGCGCGTGGATGCATCCATCGATAGATTGGAAGCCTCCGAGCAGACGCACGCGGCGCTTGAGCTTTCCGGTGAAACTGACCCGGCGCGCTCCCCGCCGGAGACGCAACTTTACTCAGGCCTCGAGCGCTACCGCGGGGCGGACTATCTGCGAATAGGCTTTCTGCCCGTGTCGCATCGACTGATCGACGATAATCGATATTACGGCAGCGAAACTGAGTTTCGACTGTTCGACTTGTCAATGCTCAAGGACCTGCACAATGGCAGAGTGCAACTCGATCAACTCACGGTGTACTCGGTCGCCTCGCTGCTGTCTCGGGATCTGTTGACGGGGGGCATGTCTGGCTCATTTCGGCTGGGTATCGACCGGCGCTGGACATCCGCTTTGGAGTGGGGACACATCGGCTACGCCGAGGGGTCTTTCGGGCTTACGCAGGCGGTGGGTCGGTCGATAGACGCGTTCGGATTGGTCGGTGGTGGCGTTGGGTACGGGCACTCCTTGTATGCGTACCCGCGCCTGAGTCTGGGTGCGGTTGTCCGTGAGGCGTACTCGCTAAAGTCGATCGTGACCGCAAGTTGTGTACGCGATTCCGCCAACCGTAATGTGTGCGATGGCACTTGGCAGCAGGCTGCGTACCTCGGGTCCCGGTGGACGGCGAGCGCAAGCTTGCGGCAGCTGCGATCCGGCCCGGCTCGTGAGAACGTAATCGGCATAGAAATAACCCGGCAGCTCTGATCCCGGCAGCGCGCTCGTGTCTCGCGGGTATCGTTGACACGACCGCCCCGAAACGGAATCCCGGAGTTCTGCGAATGCTTACCCGCCGGCTTCGAGACAACAGCCCCGTTGCCGTGCTAGCTTGCGTGCCCGCATCATTACGCTGGACCGATCGCTCGCCACGGGTGCGTTCGGCCGTTGCCGGAGCACCTTGTCTGGCACGGTATGATTAATTAATTCCTGGCGCCGTGGCGACACAAACCGCTGTCCGACATCCGGCCGATCAGCGGCGACCTGCCGGTCACGACCGATCGGATCTGGGGCCTCGCGGACGTGCCGACCGCCGTCGTGCCGGCGCCCGCGGCGGCGGGGCTGCTGGCGTTCGCGGTGTCCTGGCTCGCCTTGGTCCGTGGGCGCCGGCGCGGCTGACCGATCCGCACCCCCGCCGCTGCGCGCCACCGGCCCGCTTGCGGCATCAGGTAAATCTTAATAGCGTAGCGGCGACGGGTCGCACCGGTGCGATCGGGGAGCTCGACCCATGCGACGGTGGCTGGCCTTTGGCGCCCTTCTGCTGGCGACGGTGACGGCATGGCCCGCCAGCGCCCGGTCCGCGGCGACCGCAGCGGTCGTCCGCCTGCACGCCGGGCCCAGCCCCGATTTCCCGGTCATCGTTCACCTGCCGGCGCACGTGCGCGTCGAGGTCTTCGGCTGCGTCGAGGGCTACGCGTGGTGCGACGTGCAATGGCAGCACCTGCGCGGCTGGGTGTTTGGCGGCGCGCTCTACGTCCCCTACGCCGGCCAGAGCTACCCGGTGATCTCGGTCGGAGGCTATCTCGGCGTCGGCATCGTCTATTTCAGCGTCAACGACTACTGGAACCGCTATTACGTCGGCCGGCCGTGGTACTCGAGCTCCTACAACGTCTGGGTCGGCCGGCCGCCGCCGCCGTACTGGCCACCGCACTACCACCGGCCGCCACCCCCGCCGCCACCGCGACCACCACCACCACCACCGCGGCCACCACCACGGCCGCCGGTCGGCGGCTTTTACCCCGGTAGCGGGCCACGCCCGCCACCGCCTGGCGCGGGCGGCGGTTACAACCCGGGGTTCGGTCCGCGGCCGCCGCCCGGCGCTGGCGGCAACGGCTACTCGCCCGGGCCCACCACTCGTCCCCCGGCGGGCACGGCCCCGGGCCAGCCTCGCTAGGCTCCCGCCGGGCGCCGTCGACCGGTGCCTCGCTTGACGGGCGGCGTGCAAGGACACAGGGTAAGCTCGCGGGCAGGTGCCGCCCGCGCCCACCGACTGCCCCAAGCCCCGCGGAGAAGCTCATGAGTTCGCTCTACGACATCGATGTAACGACCATCGACGGCGCGACCCAGTCGCTCGGTGACTACCGTGGCAAGGTCCTGCTGATCGTCAACGTCGCGAGCAAGTGCGGGTTCACGCCGCAGTACGACGGACTGGAAGCGCTCTTTAAAGCCTACGGTTCGCGGGGCTTCGCGGTGCTCGGCTTTCCGTGCGACCAGTTCGGTAACCAGGAGCCGGGGAATGAGGCAGAGATCAGGCAGTTCTGCACGCTCAACTACGGTGTGAGCTTTCCGCTCTTCGCCAAGATCGAGGTGAACGGCGCCGCGGCGCACCCGCTCTACCAGCTGCTGAAGAAGGCGGTGCCCGGCATCCTGGGTACGGAGGCGATCAAGTGGAACTTCACCAAGTTCCTCGTCGACCGGGAGGGTGTCGTCCCTGCACGCTACGCCCCCACCGACAAACCCGAGAGCCTCGCCCCTGCGATCGAGGCGTTGCTGTAGGTTGAGGTGCGTCGCCACCGCCTGAGGCACGTCGGCGGCCGAGGCCGGCGCGCCAGCGGGCCGACAGTCAGTGCGGTGCCGGGACGAAGGTGATGACGAGTACCGCGAGGATCGATACGGGACAGACGTACCGCAGCAGCAGCCGGCACAGGTGTGCGACGCGGCGCTGACCCGGGCCGAACTCGGCATCGAAGCGCACCCGGTCAAGCCGCCAGCCGGTGAAGAGGCAGCTCAACAGCGCGCCGCCGGGCAGCAGCAGGTTGCTTGCGATGAAGTCGATGCTCTCAAAGGCCGTCTTGCCGGCAAATACCGGGATGGACGCAAGCGG
>CAITAM010000177.1 GCA_903890265.1 uncultured Pseudomonadota bacterium
CCCTGTGCGTACGAGCGAATGCGGGTATGGGACGAGGCCAGTGCGGCGGACAGCGAGGAGGCGCTCGTCTTCGATGCCGCCCTCCTTGGCGAGCGCGACCTTGGCTGCATCGTCGAGAACCGTGCGGTGGCGGCCGCGCTCCTCGCGGCAGCACTGCGCCACGGCGTGACCGTATTCGCCGCGCCGGTCGAGGGCCTGACGGTGACCGCCGACGTCGCGGAGGTTCTGGTCGGCGGTCGGAGCTTAAAGACGGCGCTGGTGGTGGCGGCTGACGGCGCCGCTTCAACCCTGCGCGCGCAGGCCGGGATCGCTGTCACGGCGCGTCCTTACGCCCAGCGCGCGGTGGTGGCGCGCCTTGCTTGCGAGCGGCCGCACGGCGCGGAAGCGCGGCAACGGTTCCTCGCGGATGGGCCGGTGGCCCTACTGCCGCTCGCGGACGGCAGCGTGTCGCTCGTCTGGTCCACCCGAACCGACGAAGCCGAGCGTCTGGTCGCCCTGACTGACGAGGAATTTTCCGCCGCCGTTACCGCGGCGACGGATCGCGTGCTCGGCGAGCTGACGGTGCGCGGCGCCCGGCAGTCGTTCCCGCTGTCGCGGGACCATGCCGATACCTACGCGGTCGCGCGCGTCGCCCTGGTCGGTGATGCGGCGCACACGATTCACCCGCTGGCGGGGCAGGGCGTCAATCTCGGCTTCCTCGATGCCGCGCAACTCGCCGAGACCGTGCTTGCCGCCCGTGACGCCGGGGAGGACTGGGGCGACCGCGCCGTTCTCGGCCGCTACTCGCGCGCTAGGCGCGCGGAAAATCTGCTCGTGGCGGCAGCGCTGGATAACCTCAACCGGCTGTTCACCGCGAAGGGCTCCGCGGTGGCCTCGCTGCGGCGCGCGGGACTGCGCATGGTTAACGGATCGCCACTCGTTAAGTCCCGGCTGATACGGGAGGCCATGGGCATTACCGACCGGCGGCCGGCCCGCCTTCGCGAAAGCGCTTTCTAGGCCGTGCGAGTCGAGAAAACAGGGCGGCGCGTCGCCAAGGAAAATCTTCCGGAGAAGGTCTGCCCCGTCTGCTCACGCCCGTTCAGCTGGCGGCGACGCTGGGCGCGGCAGTGGGAGGAGGTGCGCTACTGCAGCGACGCGTGCAGGGCCCGGCGTCGGTCCGTATCGACATGACCCGTGACGTCGCAGGTGCGGCGGTGCTCGGTGTCGTCGCCGGACTCGTCGCCGCCGCGGCCTGGGTCCTGCCGGCACTGGCGGGCATCGACCTCGTCAGTCGCGCAGGGGCGTGGTGCGGTGCCTGCGTGGTCATTGCCCTGCCGTGGCGCGTGGTGCGCCTGCTGGCAGCGAACGGCCAGCGGCCGGCTCCGGGTCGCGCGCTCCGGATCGCCGTCTTCGCCACCTTGGTTGCGGCCCTGGTCGTTGGCGGCGGACTGTACGGCCTGTACCGCTGGGCCCGGCCGACGCTGCTTGCCGAGCGGTTCGCGCAGCAATTCGACGCGGTCGATCGGGCCGCAATCGGCGGCACGGCGCGCGCGGCGGAGCTTACCGCCAGCCGTGCCCGCGCGTTCGATCCGTTGGGCAACGCGGCGGAGGCGGCGGCACTGCTGTCGATCGGTGGCGCGGCCGTCGCGCTCTTTCTGGCGTACGGTCGCCGCTGACGTCGCGGGGGAGGTTGTGATGGGTTGGCGTGGGTCTCGCGGACGAGGGACGGTGGTGTTGCTCGTGGTGCTCGCCGGCGCTGCAGGCTGCCACGGGGAACGGGCCGGCAGCCCGCACAGCGACACGCGCGGCGGCATTGCGCGTCCGGTGTCGGTTGAGGATGCCGCACGGGGACGCTTCGCGCCGGCGGCACCGCCCAGTGCCGGCGCACTGAACTACCTGTCGGCCTACGTCGGCAAATCGGCAGCGGTATCCGGTCTCTTCAGTACCCGACCGGTGGATGCACGGCTGCGCGCGCTGCTCGGTCCGAACTACGCGCGGTTCATCGCGGCGTTGCCGGACGCGCCGCTCGTCGTCGACGACGGGGTCTACTCCCTGTCAGGCCACACCGCCGACGGCATTGCCGCGATCGTGCTCGATCCCCGGGCGGATTCCATTTACGCCGTCGAGCAGGATGGCACCGGTCGGCGCGAGTACCTGGAGCGGAGTCTCAAGCCGCCGCTACCGGCCGGCGTCCGGGCGCTGCTTGCTTCCATGCCGTTGCGCTGACCGGCGCCTTAGCGCGCCGGTGCCTCGCGCAGCGACTTGAACTCCGAGCCAGACTTCCACGTGGGGTACGGTGCGCCGGCCGCCAGTTCGGCGCCGACGGCGTAGAGGATGGCGGCAGTGTCCGCGGCGCCCGCGGTATCCCAGGTGGGCTGCACGGTATCCGTGACCTGGTGGTAGTCGTGGTCGACGAACCGGTTGATCTGCTCTTCCCCGTAGCTGGCTGCACGACCGACGACCTCGATGCCCGGCTCAACGTACAGCACCGGCACGCCGTGCCGCGCGAACTCGAGCTGGTCCGCCCGATACAGGTAGCCCCGCTCGGGGTGGCTGTCGGGGCGGGCGATGACGCCGGCGGCAGCCGCGTGCTTGGCGAACAGCTCGTCCATCGTTGACTTGCCCATGCCGACCACTTCAAGGTCCCTCGTCCTGCCCCAGACGCCGGCACCGTCCACGTTGATGTCGGCAAGGGTGGTCGCGAGCGGGTAGAGCGGGTGCTGGGCGTAGTACCGGGCACCGAGGAGGCCCTGCTCTTCGGCGGTGGTAACCACGAACAGGATGCTGCGCTTTGGCTTGACGGGCGCTGTCTGGAAGGCGCCCGCGATGGCGAGCAGTGTCGCGACGCCGGACGCATTGTCGTAGGCACCGTGGTAGATCTGGTCGTGCTTGCCGCCCGGCAGGCTCGGGTCCCAGCCGAAGTGGTCCCAGTGCGCGGTGTAGACGATCGTCTCCGCCTTCAGCTTCGGATCCGAGCCCTCGATGCGTGCGACCACGTTGCGGGAGTCGACGCTGCGAATCTGGTCGTGAACTTCAAGGGTCGCCTTGACGCCGAGCGGCAGCGGGTGGAAGTCGCGCGACAGGGCGCTCGCCTTCAGTTCAGCGTAGCTGTGGCCGGCGCTCTTCAGCACGGCCTCGGCCGCGTCGAGCTGCATCCAGGAGGCGATCGGCGGGTAGTCCGGGTTGGGCCCGCCGGTACGCAGCGAGAAGCTCTCCGCCGCGCCCCCGTTCTGCAGCACCGAGTACGGATAGGCCGCGGGCTCCGTCTCGTGAATGATGATGGCGGCAGCGGCGCCGAGCTTGGCCGCGATTTCGTACTTGTACGTCCAGCGGCCGTAATAGGTCATGGCCTTGCCACCGAAGATCGCGGGATCAAGCGACCCCGGGTGGTGCTTGTCCGGTACCGGCGGGTCATTGATCAGCATGACCAGGGTCTTGCCCCGGAGGTCGGCGCCCTTGTAGTCGTCCCAGCCGAATTCGGGCGCGATGACCCCATAGCCGACGAAGACGAGTTCCGAGTCCGTCACCCGGTTGTCGGCCTGCCCCGTGTACGAACTCGCGATGAACTGTTCCGGGAACTTGAACGACGCTACGCCGGCCGATGAGCTGACGGACAGCGTCGGCGTTGCCTTGAAGCCGCTCATCGGCACTTTCTGTACGTAGGTGCCATCCGGGTTGCCCGGCTTGAGTCCGAGGACCTTGAAGCGGTCGATCAGGAAGGCGACGGTGCGTTCCTCGCCGTTACTGCCCGGTGCCCGGCCTTCAAAGTCGTCCGACGACAGGGCTTCTATGTCCTTGAGGATCGTCTCCTTCATCACCGGCGCGCCCGTTGCGGGCAGCGCGACGGCGACCAGCAGTCCGAGCAGGGTGCCGCAGGCGGTGGTCACGAGCGGCGAGGATGGGTTGTGCATGGGATTGAGCGTCCTGAGATTGTTGCGCGGGGCTTCAGCGGAGGCGGTCGATCTTGGCCGCACAGATGAAGTCGTTTTCGGACAGACCGTGGATGGCGTGCGTCGTGTAGCGCACGTGGCAGTAGTTGTAGCCGATGCGCAGGTCGGGGTGATGGTCCTCGGCATTGGCGATGTGTGCCATCGCGTTGACGAAGCTCATCGTCCTGTAGAAATCGCGAAACCTGAAATCAGTCTCGATGGCGAGCCCGTCGTCGGCCAGCCGCCAGCGCGCATCAAGCCCCCCCAGCAGCGATTCGGCCGCGACCTTGTCGAGCGGCTTGGTGCCGCCCTCGCAGGGCGTGCAGCGCTTGAGCGCCAGGCTGTCGGGCGACTCGGGCGCGCCTGTCATGGCGCACCGGCGAGGCGAGGGTATTTGCGGGCAACGTACTGCTCGAGCAGTTCGGTGAACTCCTCGGCGATCCGATCGCCCTTCAGGGTCACGGTTTTCTCGCCGTCCTCGTACACGGGCGCGACCGGGCGTTCGCCGGTACCGGGCAGGCTGATGCCGATGTTGGCGTGCTTGCTCTCGCCGGGTCCGTTCACGACGCAGCCCATCACGGCGACGCTCAGTGACTCAACGCCGACGTACTCGCCACGCCAGTGGTGCATGCGCTCCCGAAGGTGGGTCTGGATCCGCGATGCCAGCTCCTGGAAATAGGTACTGGTCGTGCGGCCGCAGCCGGGGCAGGCCACAACCAGCGGCGTAAAGGCGCGAAAACCCATCGTTTGCAGGAGTTCCTGCGCGACGATGACCTCGCGGGTCCGGTCACCATTGGGCTCCGGCGTCAGTGAGACACGAATCGTGTCGCCGATGCCGTCCTGCAGCAGGACGCCCATGGCCGCGCTCGAGGCAACGATGCCTTTTGAGCCCATGCCCGCTTCGGTCAGCCCGAGGTGCAGCGGGAAGTCGCACCGTGCGGCGAGGTTGCGGTAAATCGAGATCAGGTCCTGGACGCCGCTGACCTTGGCCGAGAGGATGATGCGGTCGGCCGGCAGTCCGAGTTCTATCGCCCGTGCGGCGCTCTCCAGCGCCGAGACGACGATGGCCTCACGAACGACGTCCATTGCATCCCACGGTTCGGCCCGGGCCGAGTTCTCGTCCATCAGCCGCGTCAAGAGGTCCTGGTCGAGGCTTCCCCAGTTCACGCCGATGCGCACCGGCTTCTCATACCGGCAGGCCACCTCGATCATGTCGGCAAACTGGGTATCACGCTTGGCACCCCGGCCGACATTGCCCGGATTGATGCGCAGTTTCGCCAGCGCGTCGGCGCAGGCCGGGTGTTCTCGCAGCAGCTTGTGGCCATTGAAATGGAAATCACCGACCAGAGGCACGTCGATGCCGGACCGGTCGAGTGCCTCGCGCACGTGCGGCACGGCGGCCGCGGCCTCGACGGTGTTGACCGTGACGCGCACGAGTTCCGAGCCGGCGCGCGCGAGCTCCGTCACCTGGCGGACGGTTGCGTCGACGTCAGCCGTGTCGGTGTTGGTCATCGACTGCACGACGACCGGCGCGTCGCCACCGATGCGAATCCGTCCGACCAGAACTTGCCGCGAGCGGCGGCGTGTGGGAAGGGCCATGGGTCACTCACTGAACCAACGAGGGTTGGCCGACACGGGCGCCGGCCGGGTGGGAATTATGGGCCGATTGGCGGCGAACCCCAAGCCGCGCAGCGGCCCGGATCGGACCCTGTCGTAGATTTCACCCGACGTCCGTTCTTTGGTCTAAAATCAAGGAACTACGCGTCCAGACAGGGTATCGTCAGTCCCATGCAGTGCAATCAACCGGCCATCGCCTGCCGCCGCGTCCGGGGCCGGCCGTGAGCGGCGAAGCGCGCCCTCTGGTGGTTGCGGGCCGGGAGAAGCCGCGCGGCCTGAGTCGCCTCATGGCCTCTTTCAGTAACTCGTGGAAAGGCCTGTCGGGTGCCTGGCACGAGGAGGAGGCCTTTCGCCAGGAGTGCGTCGGTGCACTGCTGGTCCTGCCGGCAGGGCTCTACTTTGGCCACACCGGTGTGGAGCGAGCCCTGCTCGTTGGGCCGATGCTGCTGGTGCTGATCGTTGAGTTACTGAACAGCGCGGTCGAAGCCGCGATCGACCGCATTGGTGTCGAACGCAACCCGCTGTCCGGGCTGGCGAAAGACCTCGGGTCTGCCGCGGTGCTGATGAGTTTCATCCTGCTGGCCGTGAACTGGGTTGTGGTCCTCGCTGATCACTGACCGGCACGGTGGCGTCTGCCGCAGCCGCCGGGTATCGTGCGGCGTCCCTTAATGGAGCCGTTCATGACCGTACTCGTCTGTGGTTCACTCGCCTACGATACCGTGATGGTCTTCGACGGGCGCTTTCGCGACCACATCCTTGCCGATCGCATCCACAGCCTGTCCGTGGCGTTCCTCGTGCCGGCGCTGCGCAAGAACTTCGGTGGCTGTGCCGGAAACATCGGCTTCAATGCCAGGCTCCTCGGACTCGACGTCTCCCTCGCGGCGGCGGCAGGTGATGATTTCTCCGACTACGCGGCGTGGCTGACGCAGCATGGCGTTAACCTGAGCCACGTGCGCGTCATGCCGGGTACGTACACGGCTCAGGCCTATATCACCACCGACATCGATGACAACCAGATCACGGCGTTTCACCCGGGCGCGATGAGCCGCGCACACGAAATCACTCTGCCGCTCTCGCCGCCGCCCGCGCTTGCGATCGTCGCCCCGGATGGGCGTGACGCGATGATCGGCCACGCGGCGGCGCTGGCCGCGGCCGGCGTACCGTTCATCTTCGACCCGGGACAGGGACTGCCCATGTTCGATGGCGATGACCTTCAGCGGTTCATCGGCCAGGCCACGTACCTTGTCGTCAACGATTACGAAGCCGGTCTCGTTGAGCAGAGGACCGGGCTTAGCGCGCAGTCGATCGCGTCACGGCTCAAGGCGTACATCGTGACCCGCGGGGCGCAGGGATCGACGATCTATTCGGGGGACAAGACGATCGAGATTCCGCCCGTCAAGGCCGAGCGGGTCGTCGATCCGACCGGCTGCGGTGATGCCTACCGCGCGGGCCTGCTGTACGGCCTCGTGCATGACCTTCCGTGGGAGACCACCGGCCGGATCGCGTCGCTGCTCGGGGCTCTCAAAATTGCGCATCACGGTACGCAGAACCACGGCGTCGATCTCGCGGCCTTTCGCGCGCGCTACAACGCCGAATTCGGCCACGGGTTTTGAGCGTCGGGAAACGGACGACCGTGCGTTTCATCAGCCGTCTGCTGCTCCTTTGCGGCTCGCTCGCCTTCACCGGCGTCGCATGCGCGGCGGCACCGGGTCCGGTCGAGGCCCGGCCCCAGTGGTCGAGAACGCTCGACACGATTGCCCAGGGCGTCGTGGCGATTCAAGTCGATCTCAACCGGGCGTTTGACACCGAGAACAGCACGACCGCGCAGGCCACGGGCTTCGTAGTCGATGCCAAGCTCGGGCTCATCCTCACCAATCGCCATGTCGTCACGAGCGGTCCGGTAACGGCTCGTGCCATTTTCGTGAACCGCGAGGAAGTCCAGCTCTACCCCGTGTACCGCGATCCGGTGCATGACTTTGGTGTCTACCGGTACGATCCGAAGAAACTGCGATTCATCACGCCGCGCGAAATCCCGCTCTACCCGGCTGGCGCAAGAGTGGGTACCGAAATCCGCGTAGTCGGCAACGATGCCGGCGAGCAGCTCTCGTTCCTCGCCGGGACCATCGCCCGTCTCGACCGGCAGGCGCCGGCGTACGGCATCGGACGGTACAACGATTTCAACACGTTCTACTACCAGGCGGCGTCGAGCACGTCCGGCGGGTCGTCGGGTTCCCCGGTCGTCGACATCGAAGGCCGCGCGATCGCCCTCAATGCCGGCGGTGCAACCGGCGCGGCATCGAGCTTCTACCTGCCGCTCGATCGGGTCGTGCGGGCGCTCGACTACCTGCGCCACGGGCAGGTCGTGCCGCGCGGCACGCTCGAGACCGTCTTCGAATACACGCCGTACGATGAGCTGCGCAGGCTGGGTCTGACATCGGGCACCGAAGCCGCCACGCGCGCCGCGTTCCCGAAGCAGGTCGGCATGCTCGTTGTCTCGCAGATTCAGCC
>CAITAM010000178.1 GCA_903890265.1 uncultured Pseudomonadota bacterium
CCGAGGCGCTGGCGGCCGACTACGAGCCGCTCGACGTCGTCGCGGCGGCGGTGAAGCTGGCCTACGAGACCACGAGCGGTGCGACGCCGGCGAGCCACGACACGGACCCGCCGCCGCGCGGCTTCGACGACGTCGAGGCGCGGCCGGCGCGGTCGGCGCCGTCCCGCCCGCCGCGCGAACCGCGGCCGGCGTTCGCGCCGGACGAGGCGCCCGCACCGCGTGACGTGCCGGCCGGTGGTGCGGACTGGGAGCCGAGGCCCACCCGGCGGCGTCAGTCCGCCGGCATGATCCGCATCCGCGTCGGCGTCGGTCGGCGGGCCGGCATCCGACCGGCCGATCTCGTGGGCGCGATCGCCAACGAGTCCGGCATCGACTCGCGCGCGATCGGCGCGATCGACATCGCCGATGCGTACTCGCTGGTCGAGGTGAACGAGACCGTCGTCGAGCGGGTCGTCGAGGCGATCTCGCGAACCTACATCAAGGGCCAGAAGTGCGAGGTCAGCCTCGACAGCGGCGATGGCGCCTCGCCGTCGGACTGGCCCAGCGCCGCGCGACCGCGCAAGGGACCGGGCAAGAACCTCCGTCCCGGCAAGCCCGCGGGAGCGAAGAAGGCCTTCAAGCCCAAGCGCAAGTAACGACGGACGGACCGTGCCGCGTTCGATTCGCAACGGTCTCCGCGCATTTCGCAATCGCGGCACGACGGTCCTTCCCTAGAATCGGGGCCCGGCGGCACCGGCAATCGCCCGTGCCTGTCGGCGCTTCGATAACGACAACGCCAGGGAAGGTCCGATGACAACGTTCGCTGTTCGCGCGTGGCTGCTCGCCGCGTGCTGTCTGCCGCTGGCGGCCCCGGCCTCACCGGTCCTGTGGGACGTGACGGCAACGCTCGCCTCCGGCGGCACGCTCACGGGCGAGTTCGCCTACGACGCCGACCTCAACCTCTACTCCGACGTCAGCCTGACGATCAGCGACACGACCGTGCCGTCGCTTACCCTGACGCAGTGGGATGTGTTCAACAACACGCCCAATCGCATCACGGCCTTCAGCAGCGCGGCGGTCGGCGGGCACTACTGGGATCTCGTGCTCGGCTACCGGGACGCGCTGACCGATGCGGGTGGCAGCACCCCGGTACTGGCCGGCAGCTTCTATGGGCCGCTGGGTGGCAGCGGCAATGACAGCGTGGTGAGTGGCACGGTCTTCACGCCCGCACCGGTGCCGGCACCGCCCGCGTTGCCGCTGCTGCTCGTGGGCGCGGGCGCGCTGCTGACGCGCCGCCGCCAGCGGCGCTGACGCCAGCCCGCGCTCAGGGCGGGCCGGAGGCCATCCGGGCCCGGCGGCGCCTGCTGACGAGCAGCGCCACGCCACTCGCGACGACGATCGCTACGACGATCGCCATTAGCGAAAGAATGGCGGCCCGGAAGCGGCGCAGGCCATGGCGCACCGAGTGCCATGCCTCAGTCCTCGCATCGGCTGCCGCCCGCGTGAAGTCGGGCGCCTGACACTGGCGGCCGAAGTTGACGGCCCAGCGCACGTGCGGGCCCTGCCGACGGTAGCGATCGTACAGCGCCCGCTCGCGCGCCGGATCGCCCTCGGGTCCGTCGCGCATCCAGCCGGCGGCCGTGCAGAGCACGGCGGCGAACGCCTGCGAGCGGTGCGGCAGCTCATCGGCGGCCTGGCCGGCGAGCGTCGCGGCCACGGTCCGGTAGTGGAAACGACGCAGGTTGGCAGGCTCGGTCGCTGCGCGGCGCGTTGACTCATCGGGCCCGGCGTAGGGATCCGGTTTGTTATCCCGTGTGTCGATCACACTCCACTGCAGCGCGCCGTCGAAGACGGCCATGTCCGGCTCCAGTTCGTAGCCAAGCAGCTCCATGCCGTAGCGGCGGGCGAGGGTCGCGGCCTCGAAGCGCGCTTCGGCCCGCCCGACCGCCGTCCAGCGGCTGCCGGCGCTCGCTAGCGCCGCGGCGTAGCGGCGCGCGAGCGGCTCGAGCGCGACGCTCTGGTCGCGGCCCGCCGTCTGTCCGGCGAAGTAGCGGAAGGCGAGGTCGTAGCGGCCTTCCCGCATCAGCCGGCGCGCGAGGAGCTGCCGCAGCGCATTACGACGGCCAGCGGTGGGCAGTTCGCTCCGCTCGTCCTCGTGCGGCGCCAGGGTTGGCAGCGTATCCACGACGGAGCGGAGTTCGGTGCTGCTCAGAACCCGCTCGGCGAGGTACGCGGCGTCGAACCAGTAATCACCGCCGGCCTGCACGAGGGTCGTCAGCGCCGCGAGGTAGTCGCCGCGCGCGACGAGCAGCACGCCGTGCTCGGCGACGAGGGCGCGCGCCGTGGGCTCGTCGAGGCGTCCCGCCGGCGCGTCGGGTTGGCGGCGCAGGGCGTCCACCAGCGAGGCGTACGCCGTGAGCGCCGCCGCGCGATCGCCACGGCGCACGGCGAGTTTCGCGAGTACCGCCTGACCGAGCAGCGAAGGCGCCCGCGTCGCGCAGCGTCCGGCGAGCTCGAACTGGCCGGCGCTGTAGGCGAGTGCCGCGACCTCGTCCAGTCCCTCGACGTCGGTCAGCCCGCTGCGCTCGAGCGCGGTCAGCAGCACCTCGGCCGTCGCCTGATGGGCACGGATGCCGATGACGTAGGGCGGTGGCTCGCGAGTGCCCTCGGCAGTGCCCGGGTCGACACCGCGCTCGGCCTCGAGTACCTCGACGGCGTGGCTCACGAGCAGTCGGCGCACGGTCGCGTCCTGCAGTTGGGCCGGCAGGTGGGCGGGATCCCCGAACAGCCGGCGCGCCACGACGCGCAGCGAGTCCTGGCCGCTGCGGGAGCCACGGCTGGCCTGCTCGGCGTAGAGCCGCACCGCCTCGGCCGTATGGCCCTGGCCGAGCGCCAGACGGGCTTCCTCGCCAAAGCTCGCCACCGCGAGGCCGAGCGGATCGGGCGCTCCGTCCAGCGCGAGGCGGCGGGTGCGGGCGAACGCCGCCGCCGCCCGTGCGCCGTCACCGGCGGCCGCGCGCAGGGCGTAGCTGCGGCCAAGCATGTAGGCCGCCCAGGTCGCGCGCGGCGCGCTCGCCGCCGCCGGCAGGGTGAGCACCGCGCTGAAACGCGCGATCGCGGCATTCAGTGGCGGCAGTCGCGGCGGCGGCTCGGCGGGCGAGGGGCCGGTGCCGTCACCGTCGTTCCGGTCGGCGTCGTCATCGCCCGTCGCTCGCATCGGGTGTGCGAGGCGAAAATCGACTGCACCGGCCGTGTAGAGCCGGATGGCCTCGGCCACGCCGGCCCCGAGCGCGTAGGCCTCGTCACCGGTCGCGGCGCGCCGCATGGCCCGCACCGTGGCATACGCCGGGCCTTCCTTCTCTTCGGCGACCGGGGCGCGATCCTGCTCCGACTCGCGTGCGGTCAGCGCGTCGCCGGCCCGCGCCAACGCGGCGGATTCCAGCGCAAAGCTGCGGTAGGGCGTCGAATAAAGCGCGGCCTCGCGGCGGCTGAGAATCGGTTCCGGAAAATCCGGACCGCAGGCCCAGGCGACGGTGGCCATCGCCGCGAGGCCAGCGAGCAGCCACCGCCGCGCGCTGCCGGTCATGGCGACGTGCTCCCGCCGGGGGCGGCGACCGCGCGCACCGTCAGCGTGGCGGGTGTCGGGCAGTTCAACCAGCCGATGACGACCGAGCGACCGGCGCGCAGGGTCGTGGTGCGCGTGCGAACGAACGTCGTCTGCCCGCCGTCCTGTCGCACGCCGTAGCCGTTCACCGCGTCGGCCTGCGGGCAGGCGGGGCGCACGTCGATGAAAGCCGGCGGTGGTGCATCGAGATCACCGATGTTGGCAAGCACGACGTCGATGCTACCGGAGCCGGCACCGGCATGCCGCTCCACGCGAAAGCGCGGCGTGAGCGCACGCCCGTCGACGACCGCGAGCCAGGTGGTGAGCGACCACGCCCGACGGTCCTCGGCGGTCGGCAGGCGGAACCAGACGATACCGGCGAGCCTCGCGAGTCGGGCACGGGTGAGCTGCTGGACAAGAGCGGCCATGGCCGCGGGGTCGGCGCTGAGCTCGCGGCGGTTCAGTCCCGACAGGAAGCGAGGCGCCTCGGACTCGAGCGCGACCGGCCGGTCGTCGGCGTCCGTGTAGAGCGCGCTGCCGTAGCAGGGCAGCGCGACCCAGAACGGGTGGGGGCTGAGCGCGGCGTAGGCGCGCGCCCAGTCGAGCGCGTGCGACACATTGACGAGGTCAGTCGCCCCAGCCTCCACGGCATGCACCTGCAGCACCGAGCTGTCGACGAGGGCCAGCAACGGCGGCAGATCGGCCGAGTGCAGCCAGTCCGGCAGCGCCGTGATCGACAGCCGCACGCCCGCCGGGAGGCCGGCTCGCACCGCGCGCACCAGGGCCGCGTAATCACGCAGCCGCGCGCGCGGGCAGTCGTAGTCGAGCTCGACGGCCGCAA
>CAITAM010000179.1 GCA_903890265.1 uncultured Pseudomonadota bacterium
AATTGAGGAACGGAGGGTTGAAGACCATGCCGAAACAACGGTTTACGACTGAAGAGATCATCCACAAGCTGCGCGAGGCCGACGTTTGGATCGGCCAGGGCAAGACCGTTGCCGACGCCTGTAAGCAGCTCGGGATCACCGACAAGACCTACTTCCGCTGGCGGAAAAGCCACGGCGGGCTGCGCATCGACCAGGCGAAGCGGATGCGAGAGCTCGAGGCCGAGAACGCCCGACTGAAGAAGGCGGTGGCAGAGCTGACGGTGGACAAGATCATCCTGAAGGAGGTCGCCGAGGGAAATCTTAAGCCCGACGCGGCGGCGGGAAGCGGTGGACTGGGTACGATCCCGGCATCGCTACTCGGAGCGCCGGATCTGCCGCGCGTTGGGCATACAACGATCGAGCATCCGGTACGTGCCCGAACCAAGAAGCGACGAAGGGCCCCTTCGGGCGTCGATCGTTCGCCTGGCGGCGCAGTGTGGGCGGTACGGCTATCGGCTGATCGCCGGCCTGCTGGGGCAAGAGGGCTGGTCGGTCAGTCGCTCGAGGGTCGAGCGGATCTGGAAGCAGGAAGGCCTCAAAGTCCCGCATAAGCAGCCCAAGCGCGGTCGGTTGTGGCTGGCGGACGGCTCGTGCATCCGTCTGCGCCCGCTGCGCCGCAACCACGTGTGGAGCTGGGACTTCGTGATGGATCGGACCGACGATGGCCGGCCCATAAAGATGCTGACCCTGATCGACGAGTACACGAAGGCTTGTGGGTAATCGTTTCGGTCGTTAAACGCTATTTTGGAATGGTCCTTAACCCTCAGTCCCTCAATTCTAGGAAACATCAGGCTGGGCCAGGAAATTCAGGTCAGGTCATCAAGTCAGATCAAGGACCCGAACCGGTGATTAGGCCTGACAGGCACGGCATTACCATTTTGGGTCGGAGAACCCCGCGGGGATGGTCTCCGCTGAATCAGCCGCGTTTCGGGCGAGCGCCTTTCGCCGCTGCTTTTTCCAGCAACGCAACGCCCTCGACGATTCGCCCGCGCCCCCGTGCTGCGCGTAACTCAAATCGGGTTTCCGCGTCGAAGTCCGCCAGCACGATGGTTGCCATTTCCTCAATCAGCTTCGTGACACTCACCTTGCGTGCCTTGGCGACCAGTTTCAGGCGGGTGCGCTTGTCTTCCGGAAGCCTAATGATCAATGCGCTCATGCGTGCTCCTTCAGCAGTTGGGCAGGAGTGACGACCGAAATGTGGGGGAATCTCAACGCACCGCTACGCAGGTCGCGTACGTTGCGGGTGACGAGATACTGCGCCTGGCCGGCGACCGCTAATTCCATGAGGTGATTGTCGGATTCGTCGCTGAGGTTGGGGCGCCATGCAAAGTAAATCGGCGTCCAACGGCAAACAGACAAGAAAATATCGAGGAAGGCATCACGTTCGGCAGCCGTCAGTGGCGCTCCGCGCCAGATCGATTGGCGACCCAGCAGATCCTCGTATTCGGCAAGGAGTGCCGCTCCCATCAGAGGCACGAACCGTCCTTCGAGACACTGGCGCAGAACGCCGTTAGCGTGTCCCGAGCCGCGCACACCGGCCACCCACACGTCCGTATCGATAACGACGTTCACTACGAGATGATTTCATATACGCAATCATCCGACAAGTCACCATGAACCGGTTCGGGGTCCCCTCGTTGTTCTTGCCAATAGTGACTGTAGGAAACATCGTTAATTATAGAGCGTGACGCGCGTAACCATCGGAAGAATAGGGCTTTATTTAGATTGCTTTGAGCATCCGTCTGCGCTCGTGAAATCCGTGAGTCGCGGACCGACACGCGGTCGAACGCACGGTGGGTGGTGAACCCGTAAACCTATGAATCTCCTCGGCTTCGACTACGCGAGATTGACCATCCGAAAATGATTGGCAATCAGTCGCTTACTCGCCGACCCCTTACGACAGCAGGTAAATCCTACCGTCTGTTATTACACGGGAACTGAGAACACCCTAAGCGGCCGCGAAGTGCACGCCAGCAATGGCACCCGGCAAAATGTTTCGGAACAGGGACTCCCGCGCGCGAGCCGGGCGATCGCTTGCACGACGTCCCGCTTTGCTTTGATCACCATGCCGACGGCGCATCCTCTGAGTGCGTCCGCCGGCGAGCTTGCGTCGTCAAGGCCGCTTCGCGACGACCTTGCCGTTTTCCCATACGTAGATGGGTGTGCCGTACCGGCGGGCAGTGACACGGGCGGCTGCCGCGGCGCGCACCAGGGCTTTGCCGACCCCCTTGGCAAAGTCCGACTCACGCGATGATCGGGTGGTCTTGGTCTTGGCCATGGTGTCAGGGTCCCTGTGCAACGAGGATCGGCTTCGACCCGGAATTCTCGTACACCGCCCACCGATCCGCCAGTGGACGGCCTCGAAGTTCTGCCGGCTGCGCTTGTAGCGCCGAAGCACGTCGGCTTTGGGGACGGCGTGCCCACCCTGGCGCACGCGCGCCGCGATGCGCTTGAGCAGCAGACGCGGGAACGCGACGCGCAAGTACACGATCTCGAGGTCGTACCCAGCACTCTTCAAGCGCTCGAGGCGACTGACTGAGCTGCGAACTCGTAGTGAAGTGATCGGCGACCGCGCTATGTGCGGCCAACCACGTCGTTGAGCGGCACCGTAATGAGTCCCGAATCGACTCGTATAATGGTTCTTATGTCAAATTCCAATAGCCAATTACTTTGGCTATAGCGGTGGTTAGCTCGTCATCGCTGCAGTCAGCGCTCGATTCCCAAGAAATGCGGGCGACTTGAACTCGCAAAATCCGCTCAAGGGCGGACCTATGATTGTGCGTCGTATCAATGTGCGCACGTAGAAGGGCCGGCCGCCGGGCGTCACCGAACACAGTGCTAGCGGATCCGCACCGCCAGCCATTCGGCCAGTTCGTCCCCCGCCACCTCGCCGCTTGCGAGCGCGAGCATGATCACGACGCAGTCTTCGTCGGGGGCAACCAGCTCAAGTCCGTTCAGGGCCAGGAAAAGTTCCATCAGGACGAGACTGACGCGCTTGTTGCCGTCAATGAAGGGATGGTTTCGAGCGATACCGGCGGCGAGGCACGCGGCCATCGCCGCATAAGATCTCTCCCCATGCTCATAGGCATTACGCGGCCGGGCCAAGGCCGACTCGAGGAGCCCGATGTCACGAACGCCCGGGGCACCGCCGTGCTCGGCGAGTTGCTCGTCGTGAACTGCCAGGGCCGTGGCCACGGTGACCCAGATCGGCTCCGGACCGCTCACCGGAGCGTCTATTTGGCGAGCTCGCGCAGCGCCAGCCGACGCTTCTTCATGACCTTACGTGCCGCCTGCATCTGCTGCTCAAACGTCGGGTCGTATGGCGTCAGGCGGTATCCGTCCGGAGTCTCCGTGATGTAGATCGAGTCGCCTTTCGCAACGCGGAGCCGGGCGAGCGCCTCCTTTGGCAGGACGAAACCAAGAGAATTGCCTATCGCGGTGAGCTTGAGTTCGATCATCTTTGGAATGTTATTACAAACGTAATTACAGCGCAAGGCCTGTGCACCCCCCACTGCCTGTGCCACCGGTTGCGTCATGATGGTCTCCGGCGTCACTGGCCCTGGCGACCTCCTTCGGAATGATCTTGTTCGCCGTGAGTTCCGCCACCACATTCTTCCTGCGGCGGCGTGCTTCGCACGCCGCCGGAGCTGCGACCTCTCAGTGAAGTGATCGGCGACCTCGCAGGTGCGGCAAACCACGTTGTCGAGCGGCACCGTACCGAGTCCCGGCTCGACTCGTACGAGACACCCTCGGGCACGCCTGAGTCGCCCCCTCGGCACTTGTGGTGTGGACGCTCGCCTACCGAGAACAACGGTGTCCTAATTCCCTCGATCAAGAGCCGAGAGGAACTGGCGACGGGCGTTAGCTGACCGACGTTCGGGCAAGACTCGCGGCCCACAGCGCGCCGCGAAGCCCGGCGCGATCGCCGAGCTCGCTCGGCACCACCGGGATTGGTCGGGTCGTCAGTTCGGGGATCGCCCGCTCGACGCGGGAGACGAGCTCTGGACGGACGCCGATGCTGCCGCCGAGCACGACGCGCTGGAGATCGAGGACTGCCTGCAGCGTGACGATGGCCTGAGCGATCCGGCGCGCGGTTTCATCAAGGACCTCGCTTGCGATGCGATCGCCGTCATTGGCTCGCGCGAACAACTCCCTGACCGTCGCAGCGCCCGTCCCGCCCGCCAGCCGGTAGCGATCCATGATCGCCTGCGAGCGCACTTCCGTCTCGAAGGTCACCGGCGACCCGTCGCGCAGGCCCTCCTGGGGCAGGTCGGCGATTTCCCCCGCCGCGCCCGTGGCGCCGGTGTACAGCCGGCCGTTGAGCAGCAGGCCGAGTCCCGCGCCGGTCCCGAGCGACAGGAACGCCGCGTGCTGGAGACCGGCCGCACCGCCGAGCGCGTGCTCGCCGAGCATGGCGAGGTTGACGTCGTTGTGGAGCTCGACGCGGGTGCCGAGGCGCTCGCTGATGAAGCCCGCCACGTCCATGCCGTCGAAACCGCGGATGTGCGGAATCTGCGAAATCCGCTGCGACCCGGGGTCGACGACACCCGGGACGCCGATGCACACGGCACGCACCGGAACGGGCGGGCTGCCGTCCATGCCGGCAAGACGCCGCACGGCCGACACCAGTTGCTCGGCAACGTGCACCCCGCCGCGCGGATCGGTCGGCTCGACCAGTTCGTGCAGCAGCGAGCCATCGGTGTCAGCCGACGCCGCGGCGAGCTTCGTGCCGCCGAGGTCGATGCCAAAACAGCCGCTTTGCGTTGCCGCCATGGCCCCTCGCCTACGCCGCCCGAGGCGGTGGCAGCGGCAGCGGGAGCGCGGTGGCGTGCTCGCTGCCACCGAAGAACTCCTCGTGCAGCTGGCGCAGCGCGACCGAGAGCGCGCCGACGACGCCGGCGCGCGCGCCGAGCGTGCTCGTGCGCACCTCGACCGGCCGGGGTGCCAGCCTGTCGAGCACGGCGGCGACGCGCACCGCGAGTTCCGGGCGGCCGCCGAGCGAGCCGCCGAGGACCAGTACCTTAGGATCCATGACGGCGACCACGGCGCACGCGGCAAGACCGATGAGATGGGCCGTCGCTTCGACGACCTGCGCTGCCGTCGGCTCCCCGGCCGCGGCCTCCTCGAAGACCCCGAGGGCCGTGGTCGCGGTCGTACCGCCCGCCTCCAGGTACCGGCGCAGGACGCCGGCCGCACCGACCTGGTATTCGAGGCAGCCCTGCGCCCGTGACTCCGGCAGCAGGGGATCCCCGCCAATCGGCAGGTACCCGATCTCGCCGGCCGCCGCGTGCTCGCCGCGCACCAGCTGGCCGTTGATGAAAAGACCGAGGCCCACGCCGCTGCCGAGCGACAGGTAGGCGACGTTGCCGACGTGCTGGGCACAGCCGTGCCAGATCTCGCCCAGGAGCTCAAGGTTGATGTCGTTCTCGAGCACGACCGCGCTGCCCAGCTTCTCGGCGAGCAGGCTGACCACGTTCACGTGGTCGAGGTCGTGGATGTTCGGTGCCAGATCAATCGTGCCACTGCGCGGGTTCACGACGCCCGGCGTGCCGAGCACGATCGAGCGGATGCGGCTCGGGTGCGTGTTGTTCTCGCGCGCGAGGCGCTCCGCGAGGTAGGCGATCTGGTCGAGCACCCAGGCGCCGCCGCGCGGATCGGTGGCCTCGGTTCGCTCCGCGAGCACCCGGCCGGCGAGGTCGGCGAGCGCGACGGTGAGCCGTCGCGCGCCGAGATCGATGCCAAGCGCGTGACCACCGTCGGGACTGAGTTCGTACAACACGGCCGTGCGCCCGACGCTGCCACTCGTCCGCCCGGCGGGTCGTGCGAGGCCGAGGCGGACAAAGCCGTCGATCACCTCGGAGGTCGTCTGTTTCGACAGGCCGGTGACCTTCGCCAGTGCTGCGCGCGAGATCGGACCGCGATGCAGCAAAGCGTCGAACACCGTCCGACTGGACAGCTGGCGGGTGGCATTGGCAAACGGCGCAGCCATGGCGTCTCTATTAGTTCGGGTAACTTCCGAACTATCTTACAGGGAAATCGG
>CAITAM010000180.1 GCA_903890265.1 uncultured Pseudomonadota bacterium
CGCCGCAGCCGACGACCGCCGCAATGCCGAGTTCACGGGCAATGATGGCGGCGTGGCAGGTCCGGCCGCCGCGATTGGTGACGATCGCCGCCGCGCGCTTCATCACCGGCTCCCAGTCCGGGTCGGTCATGTCGGCCACGAGCACGTCGCCGGGCTGCACGCGCGACATTTCCTTGACGCTGCGGATGATCCTGGCGGGCCCGGTGCTGATCCGGCTGCCGATCGCGCGGCCGGTCGAGAGCACGGTCGAGCGCTTCTTCAGCGTGTAGCGCTGGATCGAGCGGCCGGCACGGCTCTGCACGGTCTCCGGGCGCGCCTGCAGAATGTAGATCCGGCCCGTGTCGCCGTCCTTGCCCCACTCGATGTCCATCGGGCAGCCGTAGTGCTCCTCGATGGTCAGCGCCTGGCGCGCAAGCTCGGCCACGTCGGCATCGGTGAGCGAGAAGCGGTTGCGGTCGGCCGGAGCCACGTCGACCGTGTCGACCCGCTTGGAGCCCGCCGCCGCATAGACCATCTTGATCGCCTTGCCGCCGAGGTTGCGGCGGACGATCGCGGGGCGCCCGGCGCGCAGGGCAGGTTTGTAGACATAGAATTCGTCGGGGTTCACCGCCCCCTGGACCACCGTTTCACCGAGCCCGTAGCTCGAGGTGACGAACACGACGTCGCGAAAACCGGAGTCCGTGTCCAGGGTGAACATCACGCCGGAGGCGCCGATGTCGCTGCGGACCATGTGCTGAACGCCGACCGACAGGGCGACCTGCATGTGATCGAAGCCCTGGTGGACCCGGTAAGCGATCGCCCGGTCATTGAACAGCGAGGCGTAGACCTCGTGCAGACACGACAGCAGCGCGTCGCGCCCGCGCACGTTGAGGTAGGTCTCCTGCTGCCCGGCGAACGATGCTTCCGGCAGGTCTTCGGCGGTGGCCGACGAACGCACGGCAACGCTGATCGAATCGCCACCCATGGCCGTCCAGGCGCTCAGGACCTCGTCCTGCAGGCGCGGCGGAAAGGGCGTTGCCAGCATGAGTTCCCGGATCTTGGCACCGGTCGCGACCAGGCGGTCGACGTCGTCCACATCGAGGCCGTCGAGCAGTGACCTGATCTGCTCGCCGAGACCGTTCTGGGCGAGGAAATCGCGAAAGGCGTGCGAGGTCGTGGCAAAGCCGCTCGGGACTTGCACCCCGAGCCGCGCAAGGTGCCCGATCATCTCACCGATCGAGGCATTCTTGCCGCCGACCAGTTCGACATCGCCCATACCCAGCTTCTCGAATGCAAGGATGTACGGATTCACTCTATCTCCTCGTAGCCGCAGAGAACGTCAAAACCCCGCCATTTTGCCGTAACCCGCCGCGTCCGTCTTGTCAGACTTCGGGACTGGCAGCACACTCCCGTGGATCGATGGTCGACTGCCGGAAGGTGAACGTGACGCGACGCACAGTGTTCTTTGTCTCGGACCAGACCGGCGTCACCGCCGAGACGATGGGGCACAGTCTCCTGACCCAGTTTCCGGGCAATGACTTCCAC
>CAITAM010000181.1 GCA_903890265.1 uncultured Pseudomonadota bacterium
CCCCCGCCTCCGCGGGGGAACAGAAGCCAGTTCAAGCGTCGACGGTGATCACCCCGCGCCGGATCTGGTCAAGCTCGATCGACTCGTACAGCGCCTGGAAATTGCCGTTGCCGAACCCCTCGTTGCCTTTGCGCTGGATGATCTCGAAGAAGATCGGTCCGATCGCGTTCTTGGTGAAGATCTGCAGCAGGATGCCGCTGTCGGCGCTGCCATCGATCAGGATCCGCCGTCGCTTCAGGGCGTCGACGTCCTCCTCGTGGCCGATCACCCGCGTGGCAATCCCGTCGTAGTAGGTGTCCGGCGTGTCCTGGAAATCCACGTGCCGCGCGCGCAGGGTATCGACGGTTGCCACCATGTCCTCGGTCGCCAGCGCGATGTGCTGGATGCCCTCGCCCTGGTACTCGCGCAGGTACTCCTCGATCTGGCTCTTGTCGTCCTGGCTCTCGTTGATCGGGATCCGGATCTTGCCGCACGGGCTCGTCATCGCGCGGCTGACGAGGCCGGTCTTGCGGCCCTCGATATCGAAGTAGCGGATCTCGCGAAAACCAAACAGCCGCTCGTAGAACCCGGCCCACCGGTCCATGTTGCCGCGCCGGACGTTGTGCGTCAGGTGATCGATCAGCGTGAGGCCGGTCGGTTCGACGCCGGCCGGCGGCGGCAGGCGCACGAAGTCGACATCGTAGATCGTGCTCTCGCCGTAGCGGTCGACGAGGTAGATGAGGCTGCCGCCGATGCCGCGGATGGAGGGAATGTTGAGCTCCATGGGACCCGCGGTCGCGGGGCCCGGCTCAGCACCGAGCGACAGGGCGCGCTGGTAGGCGAAGGCCGCGTCACGAACGCGAAACGCCATCGCGCAGACCGAGGGTCCGTGGGCGCGCGCGAACTGCTGCGCGAAACTCTCGGGCTCGGCATTGATGATGAAATTGATGTCACCCTGGCGATGCAGCGTGACGTTCTTGGCGCGGTGCCGGGCCACGGCGGGGAAGCCCATCTGCGCGAACAGGTTGCGCAGCAGGTCGGGGTCCGGCGCCGCGTATTCGATGAACTCGAAGCCATCGGTGCCCATCGGGTTCATGCTGCTCATTGCGCCGCTCCTGCGTAAGGCTCCATCAGTTCGGCGAGCATGAGGTCGCTCGCCGTCAGGCCGCCGGCGTCGTGCGTCGTCAGCCGGACATCCACCCGGTCGTACACGTTGCTCCACTCCGGGTGATGACCCAGCCGCTCGGCCACGAGCGCCACCCCGGCCATGAACGCGAAGGCGTGCGTGAAATCGGCGAACGCGAACCGGCGCGTGAGCGCGAGGCCGGTGTCATCGAGGCGCCAGTGGCCGTGCGCGGCCAGCCAGGCGTCAAGCGTCGCACGGGGTAGCAGTGTCGTGTTCATGGGCGAGCTCCGCGCTCAGGTGGCTTGGGTGACGGGGATCAGGCCTGCCGTGATCGCGCGTGCCGCGTCGGAGGACAGGTACAGGATGACGTCCGCGATGGACTGCGGCGCGACCCAGCCCCTGCGGTCGGCATCCGGCATGGCGGCCCGGTTTTTCTCGGTATCGATGATGGACGGGAGCACGGCGTTGACCGTGATCCCGCGCTCCGACAGTTCGGCAGCGAGCGCCTTGGTGAGACTCGCGACCGCCGACTTCGCCGCCGCGTAAGGACCCATGCCGGCCGACGGGCTTGCCGCCGCGGCCGCGCCGACATTGATGATCCGCCCGCCGGCCTCAAGGTGGCGGACCACCGCGCGACACATGGTGGCGCAGGTGATCACGTTGGTCTCGAACAGCAGGCGCCAGTTCTCGTTCGAGCCCGTCGCGATCGGTTCCCACTGGAAGGCGCCGGCGACATTGACCAGCGTGTCAATGCCGCCGAACCTCGCCGCGACCTCGGCCACCGCCCGCTCGGCCGCCGGCGGATCGGTAAGGTCGATGCCGCCGATGGCGAGGAATTGATCGCCCGGCGCGGGCAGCGCGGCCGGCACCTCGGCGGCCCGGTCGATGACCGCGACGCGATGGCCGGCCGCGAGGTAGGCCTGCGCGACGGCGATGCCGAGCGCGCCGAGACCGCCGGCGACGATGACCCGTCGGCGGACGGGATGGACGGGTGTGGACTCAGGCACGGGCGGGCTCCAGTCGGTCGTCAGGAAGAAGGTCGGTCGGGTCGAGCTCCGGCAGGTCGCGCAGCGTGGCGTACAACGGTCCGAAATCGGTGTCGACGGTCTGGCGCAGCAGGTCCTCGAAACTGTCGATGACGAAATAATGGGGCTGAAAGGCGTCGATACGGTAGCGCGTCCGCATGACGCGCAGCAGGTCGAAGGCGATGCGGGGCGGATCCGGCGCCTCGAGCGCGTAGCGCGACTCGCCGGCCGACGAGACGATCCCTGCGCCGAAGATTTTGAGGCCTTCGCCGTCGCGGATCAGCCCGAATTCCACGGTGTGCCAGTAGAGGCGCGCCAGCGGCCCGATCGCACCGAGGGTCATGGCGCGCCGGCCGCCCTCGCCGTAGGCCTGCATGTAGTCGGCGTACACGGGGTTCGCCAGCAGGGGAACGTGGCCGAACACGTCGTGAAAGATATCCGGCTCCTGCAGGTAGTCGAGCTGGTCCGCGCGACGGATGAAGCGTCCCGCGACGAACCGCCGGCGCGCCAGATGATCGAAGAACACGTCGTCCGGCACGAGGCCGGGGACCGCGACGACCGTCCAGCCGGTCAGCGCCTGCAGCCGCTCGGACAGCCGCTCGAGGTCCGGTACGCCCGGGCGGTCCATGCCGAGGCGCGCCACGCCGTCGAGGAACGCCGGAACCACGCGCCCCGGCAGCAGCGCCATCTGCCGCGCGAACAGCGTGTCCCACACGGCGTGCTCCGCGGCCGTGTAGTCCGCCCATCGCTGCGGAATCGTGCAGCGGCCGGCGGGGCCCGGGGTCGAGGCGTCGGGCGTGGTAAGGGGCGATGCCATTGCTGGAATTTTATCGTGCGTCGCCGAGTTTTTCGTTTCTCTGGGCGACTTTTATCGTCAATAATGCGTTTTTTATTTCATGCCCGGTGATTTTGTGATGACAACGGATCGCCTCGATGACACGGACCGGCGTCTGCTGCGCGTGCTGCAGCACGACGCCGGACTCAGCCAGGCCGAGATTGCCGAGCAGACCGGCCTGTCGACGGCGTCGTGCTGGCGGCGGACCCAGGCGCTGGAGTCGCGCGGCGTGCTCGGCAAGCTGGTTCGACTGGTCGACCCGCAGGCCGTCGACTGCGGCGTGAACGTACTGTGCAACGTCCGGATGAACTCGCACGCGGCGCGCGACCGGCAGAATTTCGAGACCTTCGTGGCCGGCTGTGCCGAGGTGATGGAGTGCTACTCCGTCTGCGGCGAGTGGGATTACCTGCTTCGGGTCGTGGTCTCCGGCGTTGCCGCCTACGAGCGCTTCCTGATGCGGGAGATCCTGGCGCACCCGTCGGTCGCCACGGCGGCGTCGCAGTTTGCGCTGAGCCAGGTCAAGTACACGACCGCCCTGCCCGTCTGACCCGCGACGACGGCCTTCCGTCAGGCCGTCGGGTCTGCACGTGTCGACAACGGGCCCGCGTAGCGCATCGCGACGTTGCAGCGCTCGTAGTGGCTGCCAAACCGCGCCATGATCCCGGCGTCGTGGACGAAGCCGAGTTTCTCGTACAGGTGGATCGCTGCCGCCGATTTGCGGTTGCTGAGAAGGTAGAGCGTCCGCGCGCCGAGGGCGCCGGCCCGCTCGATGACGGCGCGGAGCAGGAACTCGCCGGCCTTGGCGCCGCGCGCCGACTTGAGCACCCCCATCTTCGTCAGCTCGTATTCGCCGTCGCCGGACTTCTTCAGCGCGCACGTGCCGACGATGCCTTGCCCCTCGGCCTCGACAAAGAGAATGGCGCCACCGGGATCCAGGATCTCCGCCTGCGGCTCCGCGAGCACCTCGCGGTCGGCGTCCTCGAGGGTGTACATCGCCGTAATCCACTCCTCGTTGATACGGCGAAAGACGGGCGCAAGCTCCGCCGTGAACTCCCGAATCGTGAGCGCACGCGGCCGGGATGCCGGCTCGTCCCGGGACGGGTCGGTACCCACGATCAGGCGCGGACCGCGAGCGGCACGCACGGCACCCAGACGTAGCCGTCCGGGTCGACGAGGTAGGCTTCGCGCAGGCCGTGCTCCCGGTCCGTGGCGCCGTCCAGAACGGTTGCCCCGGCGCGCCGGGCCCGTGCCTCGGCGGCGTCCGGGTCGAGACCGTACAGCCGCAGCTCGACGCCGGCA
>CAITAM010000182.1 GCA_903890265.1 uncultured Pseudomonadota bacterium
ATGTCGGCAGCGGTACCGCCGACAACGGCGCGCTGAAGTCGAAGGTGCAGGGGCTTGAGAAGGAACTCGCCGAGACGAAGCGGCTGCTCGAGCTCAAGAACGCGGAGCTTGCGACGCTGCAGAAGAGTGCGGCGGCGGCGAAACCCGCCGCGGAGCCGTCGAAGCCCGGCAAGCCCGTGACGGAGGCGGCAAAGCCCGCGCCGGTGACACCACCGGCCGTGAAGGGCGAGGCGCCGAAGGCCGACGCGGCCAAGTCCGATACCGCCAAGGCCGATACCGCCAAGGCCGATGCCGCAAAGGCCGATGCCGCCAAGGGCGAGATGCCGAAGGCGGACGCGGCGGCGCCGGCCGATGGTGCGCCGGATGCCGGCAAAGCGAAGAAGCCACGGCCGCGCGTGATCGCCGCCCCTGCGCCGGCCGCCGCGCCCGGCCTGTTCGATTCCCTTGGCAACTACCTCGTGCCGCTGCTCGGCGGCGCGGTGCTGCTGCTCGGTGCGGGCATTGGCTTTCGCTTCCTGCGCAAGCGCCGCGCGGCCGGTGTCAGCGACACCCTCGGTGCCCTCGACGAGCAGTCGGCGCCGGGCCTGCGCGATGACGATCTCAGTGGCTCGTCGTTCGCGTCGCGCGTCCATGCCGAGGCCCATCACGGGCATGACGATCTCGGCGGCGACATTGACCCCACCAGCACGATCTCGGCCGAGACGTCCATCAACCTCGAGCACGCGGATCCGCTGGCCGAGGCGGACTTCCACATGGCCTACGGGCTCTACGACCAGGCGGCGGACATCGTCAAGCTCGCCATGGAACGGGAGCCGGATCGACGCGACCTGCGGCTCAAGCTGCTCGAGGTCTATTTCGTCTGGAGCAACAAGGATGCCTTCCTTGACGTGGCCCGCGGCCTCGCGCGCGACCGTGACCACGCGCCGGCGGGCGAGTGGGACAAGGTGGCGATCATGGGCCGGCAGATTGCGCCGGACGAGCCGCTGTTCGCCGACGCCGCAGGGCGCGGTGCGGCCGCGGACGGTGTCGACCTCGACCTCGCGCCGGATGGCCACTCCGATGGCCCGGGCATGGACCTCGAGTTCCTCGGCGATGACGAGCCGATGCACCACGACGACGTCGATCTCGACCTGCAGAAGGCGCTGGCCGGACACGACGCGCTGGCCGATACGGGTCAGTCGCTCGCGCTCAAGGACCGCCACGTCGACTTCGACCTCGAATCGACCCAGGAACGGCCACAGCAGGTCGCTGGCGGACCGGGTGCGGTGCGCCAGGGTCTTGAGCACACGGACACGATCGACGTCAGCGGCCTGCCGCCCGATCCGCCGCCGGGGCATGACGGCGGCACCATTCGCGAGAAACTGAAGGCCGCTGATATTGCCGCGCTCGATCAGGTCGGTGACCAGACGGCCGAGATCGGTATCGACGACCTGGACTTTGAGATCGAGCAGCTGAACGCAACGTCGATGCACGCCGCAACCTTCGACCGCGGGGCGGCGACGATGGCCGCGCTCGGTGCCGCGACGACGCCCGCCCTGTCAGCCGACGCGACGCGCATCGCGCCGCGCCCGGATGTCGATCGCAGTGGCGGCGAGCCGACGCGGATCGCGCCGCGGCCGGCCGGTCTCGGCGGGCACGATGCCGGCGATGCGACGCGGCTCGCACCGGGCCTCGCGGCGGCGGGACTGAACGGCGCGGGTGCCCCGGGCAGCGATATCGATTTCGACCTCGAGCAGCTGGCAGCGACGCTGCACACCGCGCAGGAAATCCAATCCCCTGCGGGAGCGCACAGCGATGTGGACTTTGACCTGTCGGAGGACAGCCTGAGCCACGATGCCTTCAATGCCACGCATGACAGCGCGACCGCGCAGATCGACGCGAGCGAACTCGCGATGCACGATCTCGAACCGGTGACATTGTCCGAGGTGGGTACGAAGATCGACCTCGCCCGGGCCTACATGGACATGGGCGATCCCGACGGCGCGCGCAGCATCCTCGAGGAAGTGCTGCACGAAGGCAGCGCGTCGCAGCGTCAGGAAGCGCAGCGGCTGATGGGTGGCCTGCCGGGCTGAAGTGGGGCGCCGCGTGCGGCTTGCGCTCGGCGTGGAGTACGTAGGCACGCGCTACGCCGGCTGGCAGCGCCAGGACCACGCGCCGTCGGTGCAGGCGGAGCTCGAAGCGGCCCTGTCACGCGTCGCTGACCACGAGGTGCAGGTCACGTGCGCCGGCCGGACGGATGCCGGCGTGCACGCGACCGGCCAGGTGGTGCACTTTGACACCGAGGCCGAGCGCGAGCTGCGCAGCTGGGTGCTCGGCGCCAACGCGAACCTGCCGAACGACATCGTCGTGCGCTACGCGCAGCGCGTACCGGACACCTTCCACGCCCGTTACTCGGCGCGCTCGCGCAGCTACCGCTACGTGGTCCTCAACCGGGCGACACGACCGGCCATTGAGGCCCACCGTCTCGCCTGGATCATCACGCCGCTCGACGTCGCGCGCATGCAGGAAGCCGCGGGCGCGCTGCTCGGCGAGCACGACTTCTCGGCGTTTCGCGCCGCCCAGTGTCAGGCCAAAAGCCCGGTACGCACCATTTCCTCGTTCACGATCGAGCGCCATGGCGACCGGGTCGTGTTTCGCGTGACCGCGAACGCCTTCCTGCACCACATGGTGCGCAACCTGGTGGGCACGCTGCTCGCGGTGGGCGCAGGCGAGCAGCCGCCGGGCTGGGTGGCGGAGGTGCTTGCCGGCCGGCGCCGGGCGCAGGCCGGCATCACCGCGCCGGCCGGCGGGCTCTACCTGGTCGGGGTCGGCTACCCGGCGGAGTTCGGCCTGCCATCGGGCGGGGTCGGCCAGGATTCCGCTATCATTCGCTCCCCGCCGCCGTGCGACCGCTGGCCGGACGATGGTGGCATCGGAGGGTAGGTTATGACCTGGTTCGAGAAGATCATGCCGTCGCGGATCAAGACCGAGCGCCGCACGCGTTCGGTGCCCGAGGGCCTGTGGATCAAATGCGAGGCCTGCGACGCCGTTTTGTACCGCGCCGAGCTCGAGCGCAACCTGATGGTCTGTCCGAAATGCAGTCATCATATGCGTATCGGCGCGCGGGAGCGCCTCAGCCGCTTCCTCGATCCGGCCTCCGGTGTCGAACTCGCGTCCGGCATCGAGGCGGAAGACCCGCTCAAGTTTCGTGATACCAAGCGCTACCGCGACCGGCTGCTGATCGCGCAGAAGACGACCGGCGAGCGCGACGCGCTCATCGTCATGACCGGTACCCTGCGCGGCCTCGAGATCGTGGCATGCGCCTTCGAATTCCGCTTCATGGGCGGGTCGATGGGATCGGTCGTGGGCGAGCGCTTCGTGCGCGGTGTGCGCCACTGCATCGAGCATCGCATGCCGTTCGTCTGCTTCTCGGCGAGCGGCGGGGCGCGCATGCAGGAGGGGCTGTATTCGCTGCTGCAGATGGCAAAGACCAGCGCCGCGCTGGCCGAGCTCAACCGGGCCGGCCTGCCCTTTGTCTCGGTGCTGACCGATCCGACGACCGGTGGCGTGTCCGCCAGCCTTGCCATGCTCGGTGACCTCAATATCGGCGAGCCGCGCGCCCTGATCGGCTTCGCCGGACCGCGCGTCATCGAGCAGACGGTCCGCGAGACCCTGCCGGAGGGCTTCCAGCGCGCGGAATTCCTGCTCGAGCACGGCGCGCTCGACATGATCGTCGACCGGCGTGATCAGCGCGACCGGATCGGCACGGCGCTGCGAATGCTGATGCGTGCACCGGCGCTCGCGGGTTGATGGCACGGACGCTCGACGAGTGGCTTGACTGGCAGTCCAGTCAGCATCCGCGCACGATCGAGCTCGGCCTCGAGCGCATGCACGAGATGCTGGCGCGGTTGCCGGTGCAGCGCCCGCACGGCCCGGTGATCGTGGTCGCCGGGACCAATGGCAAGGGCTCGGTGGCCGCGTATGTCGAGGCACTGCTGGCCGAAGGCGGGCGCCGCGTCGGCACCTACACGTCACCGCACCTCGTGCGCTACAACGAGCGGGTCCGTGTGGCGGGCGTTCCGGTCAGTGACGAGACGCTGTGCGCGGCCTTCGCGACGATCGAGGAGGTGCGCCAGGGGCTCGCGCTGACCTTCTTCGAATACGGCACGCTGGCGGCGTTCGTGGCATTCACGGCGGCGAAGCTCGATGCCTGGGTACTCGAGATCGGGCTCGGTGGCAGGCTGGATGCCGTCAATGCCATCGACAGCGATGCCGCAATCGTGGTCTCGATCGGCCTTGATCACACCGAGTGGCTCGGCCCCGACGAGGAATCGATCGGCCGCGAGAAGGCCGGGGTCTTTCGCGCCGGGCGACCGGCCGTGCTCGGCGGGCGCCACCTGCCGGCGTCAGTCCGCGATACGGCCGTGGCCATCGGTGCGCGGCCGGTGGTCCTGGGTGAGCAGTTCGATGCGCTTCACGAGCCGGGGCAAGCCGGGTTCACGTTCTCCTTCGGCCGCAGCCTGTCGCTGCGGCTGCCCGATCCGGCACTTGCCGGCGAGATCCAGCGCGACAACGCGGCTGCCGCGCTCGCCGCCGTGGCCGAGCTCGGCCTGCTGCCCGCACCGGATGCCATCGCCCGGGCCCTGACCAGCGTGCGCCTTGCCGGACGGTTCGAGCGGCACACCGATGCCCGGGGCGTGGAGTGGGTGCTGGACGTCGCGCACAATCCGCCCGCGGCGCGCAATCTGGCCGCCAACCTGACGCGGGCGTCAGGGCGCACGACGACCTACGCCCTCGTCGGCATCCTCGCCGACAAGGACGCCCGGTCGATCGCACACGAGCTCAGCGGCTGCTTTGCGGGCTATGTCGGCCTTGACCTCGACGGCGAGCGTGGCCGCTCCGCGGCGGCACTCGCCCCCCTGATCGGCACCGCGTTTGGCGACGCCTTGGGCGGGGTGGCGACGGTGGCGGAGGGGATGGCGCTGCTCGCTGCGCGGGCACGCGACGGCGAGCGGATCGTCGTCTTCGGCTCGTTCCACGTGGTCGGGCCCGCGCTCGAGTGGCTTCGACTATACTTGGCCGCGACCCCCACCGACCGGCCCTGAAAGCATGGAAGCGCGCGTCAAAGAACGCCTGACCGGCGCTGCGGTGCTGGTGGCACTCGTCGTGATCGTGGTGCCGGAGCTCTTGTCAGGGCCCAAACACCACGCCGCCACTCCGGCCGGTGCGCACACGGTCAAGATCGACCTTGACGGCCCGCATCGCCTGCCACCACCGGAGCCCGCGCCGGCGGCGGGTGCGCTCCCGCCACCCCCGGCGCCAGCCGGGGTTGCGCCGCGGCTCGGCGGTGACGTCGTGCCGCAGGACTCACCGCCGCCCGACGCCGACCCGACCGCCGAGGTCGCGACGCCGCCGCCCGATGCCGAGGGCGTGGCCTCCGACGGCCCCGCACCGGCTGCCGTGGTCGCCGCGAAGGCGGCACCGGCCGCGCCAGCAAAGGGCTCCGCCGCGGAGCCCGCCGCGACACAGAAAGCCGCCAACCCGCCCTCGCCGGCACCGGCCGCCCCACCAACGCCGGCGGCGGTCGCGGGCTGGGTCGTGCAGCTCGGCAGTTTCGCGTCGCGCGAGAACGCGCAGAAGCTCGTGACCGAGCTGCAGCACAAGGGCTACCGGGCCTTCATTGCCGAGTACCGCGGCAAGGAAAAGACGCTGTTTCGGGTCCGAATCGGGCCGGAACAGGACCGCGGCCGGGCCGACGCACTCAAGATGCGGCTGGGCCATGACGGCTACAACGGCTCGGTGACCCCGCATCCGTGACGAACATGGCATCGCCGCTGGTGCGTTTCCGGTAAAATTGCGAATTCAGGGCAGAACCGTCTGCCGTCAGCACGGACACCATGCACGGCGCCGACTACATCATTCTCGCGATCATCGCCTTCTCCGCCGTCCTCGGCGCCATCCGCGGCTTCATTCGCGAGGTGGCCGCCGTGCTCGCCTGGGTGATTGGCATCTGGCTGGCGTGGCGCTTTTCCGGCTTTCTCCATCCCTACCTTGGCGGGGTGCTTGACGAGCCCGAGCAGAAGGCCTGGGCGGCACGGGTGATCGTGCTCGCGGTCGTACTCATCGTCGGTAACGTCACGGGCGCGCTGATCGCCTGGATCATGCACACCGCGGCGGGTCTCGGCCTGACCGACCGGGCGATCGGCCTCGTCTTCGGTGCCGCACGCGGCATGGTGATCGTTTCATTCCTCGTCATTGTCGGTCAGGCGCTCGAGTTCGAGCGCGAACCGTGGTGGCGCACGTCGACACTGATCCGCTACGCAGAGCCCGTGGCCCACTGGCTGGAGAAGATCGGTGGCCGTTCGGCGGCCGACATTCGCCACCGTTTTGACCTGCCGGCCCTGCCGGGGGAGCGCTGACATGTGCGGAATCGTCGGCATCGTCGCGCACGGCGCGGTCAACCAGCGCATCTACGACGCGCTCACCGTGCTCCAGCATCGCGGCCAGGATGCCGCCGGCATCATGACACTGCACGGCGACGAGCTGTCGCTGCGCAAGGACTCCGGCCTCGTGCGCGACGTGTTCCAGCAGAAACACATGCTGGCCCTCAAGGGCAACATCGGCATCGGCCACGTCCGTTATCCGACCGCGGGCTGCGACTCGGCGTCCGAAGCGCAGCCGTTCTACGTCAACGCCCCCTACGGCATCGGGCTTGCGCACAACGGCAACCTGACCAACGTCGAGGAGCTTGCCGCGGCGCTCTGGCACGAGGAACGTCGGCATCTCAACACGAGTTCCGATTCCGAGGCGCTCCTCAACATCTTCGCGAGCGAGTTGCAGCGGGTCGCGAGTGCGCACCTGACCGCGGCCGACGTGTTCGGCGCGATCGAGCGCCTCTACCGGCGGCTGCGCGGAGCGTACGCCGTGGTATCGCTGATCGTCGGTCACGGGATCGTCGGCTTTCGTGACCCGAACGGGATACGGCCCCTGGTCCTCGGCCGGCGGCAGACGCCGAAGGGCGACGAGTGGATGCTGGCATCGGAGTCGGTGGCGCTTGATCTTGTCGGCTTCGAGCTGGTCCGCGACGTGGCACCCGGCGAGGCGATCTACATCACCATCGATGGCGAGATGCACTCGTCGGTCATCGACAGCACGCGCCGGCACACCCCATGCGTTTTCGAGTACGTCTACTTCGCGCGGCCGGATTCGATCATCGATAACATTTCGGTGCACAAGGCGCGGATGCGCATGGGCGAGAAGCTGGCCGAGAAGATACGGCGGCTGCGGCCCGAGCACGACATTGACGTTGTGATCCCGATCCCGGATACGAGCCGGACGAGCGCCATGCAGCTCGCGCTGTCGCTCGGCATCGAGTACCGCGAGGGCTTCGTCAAGAACCGCTATATCGGTCGTACGTTCATCATGCCGGGCCAGGAAATGCGGCAGAAGTCGGTGCGCTCGAAGCTGAACGCGATTCCGCTCGAGTTCCGCGGCCGCAACGTGCTGCTCGTCGATGATTCGATCGTGCGGGGGACGACCTCGGCGCAGATCATCGAGCTCGCGCGCGAAGCGGGCGCGCGACGGGTCTACTTCGCCTCGGCAGCGCCACCCGTGCGCTACCCGAACGTCTATGGCATCGACATGGCGAGTGCGCTCGAACTCGTCGCGGCCGGCCGCACCGAGGCGGAAGTCGCCCGGCTCATTGGCGCCGACTGGCTGGTCTACCAGGACCTCGAGGACCTGGTGCAGGCCGTGCGGCACGACAAGGCGCGCGTGACGGAGTTCGATGCCTCCTGTTTCTCCGGCGAGTACGTCACCGGTGACGTGACGCCCGAGTACCTCGCCGAGGTC
>CAITAM010000183.1 GCA_903890265.1 uncultured Pseudomonadota bacterium
CGCAACCCGCCCTACTTTGACGGCATGACCATGACGCCGGCCGCCCGCGGCGACGTCCGCGGTGCCCGCGTGCTCGCCCTGCTCGGCGACTCGGTGACCACGGACCACATCTCCCCGGCCGGCAACATCGCGAAGTCGAGCCCGGCGGCCAAGTACCTCGTGGCCGAGGGCGTGGCGCCACAGGACTTCAACTCGTACGGTGCGCGGCGCGGCAACCACGAGGTCATGATGCGCGGCACGTTCGCCAACATCCGTCTGCGCAACCTTCTGGTACCGGGCGTCGAGGGCGGCGTCTCGGTGCACCTGCCGAGCGGCACCCGCGACTCCATCTTCGACGTGGCGATGATGTACAAGGCGAGTGGCACGCCGCTCGTCGTCATTGCCGGCAAGGAATACGGCACCGGCTCGTCGCGCGACTGGGCGGCCAAGGGCACCATGCTGCTCGGTGTGAAAGCGGTCATTGCCGAGAGCTTCGAGCGCATCCACCGCTCGAACCTGATCGGCATGGGCGTGCTGCCGATGCAGTTCGTCGACGGCGCGAGCGCGGCGTCGCTCGGCCTCACCGGCCACGAGACGCTCGACCTCGTGGGGCTCGAGGGGGGTGCGGCGAAGCGCATCACCGTGCGCGCCACCGCGACGGACGGCAAGGTCACCGAGTTTCCGGTCCGGGTGCGCATCGACACGCCGAAGGAACTCGATTACTACCGGCACGGCGGCATCCTGCAGTACATGCTGCGCACGCTCGTGCAGGCGGGGCAGGCCGCCTGAGCGGCGCGGCGCAGGCGCCCGGCCCGGCCGACGGTCGCGTACCGGGGCCGGGCCTCGCGGTCTTTGACCTCGACGGCACGATCACCTTCCACGACACGCTGCTGCCGTACCTCGGCCTCGCGCTGCGCGCGAGGCCTTCGCGGGCTCTCGGGCTTGCCGGCGTGGCGCTCGCGGTGCTCGCCTACCTCGTGCATCGCGACCGCGGCCGGCTCAAGGGGGCGGTGCTGGCGGCAGTGCTCGGCGGGGCGAGCCGCGACGAGATCGCGGCACTGACCCGCGCGTTCGTGGCCTCGACCCGCACGAGGCGCCTCAGGGCATCGGCGCTCGCGGCCATCGAACGGCACCGCGTCGCGGGCGACCGGCTGGTGCTGCTGTCGGCCAGTCCCGACCTCTACGTGCCGGCACTCGGCGCCGAGCTCGGCTTTGCCGAGGTGATCTGCACCGAGGTGCGCTGGCAGGGTTCGCGACTGGACGGTCACCTCGTGTCGGACAACCGCCGCGGCGAGGAAAAGGCCCGGGTGGTGACGGCCCTGCTCCAGCGCTACCCGGGTCCGTCGGCGGCCTACGGCAATGCGGCGTCGGATCTTTTGCATCTCGCGCTCGTGGCGCGGCCGCTGCTCGTCAATGGCGATGCCACCGCCCGCGCGAAGGCAAGTGCGCTCGGCATTCCGACCGCGGACTGGCCGTAGCGGAGGGTCCCGAAGGCCGCACCCGCTCACGCGCCGGGCCCGCTCAGATGGACGTGCGCA
>CAITAM010000184.1 GCA_903890265.1 uncultured Pseudomonadota bacterium
ACCCTTCTGGTTCGCGACGGCGATAATGCGGTTCATATCGGGCGGCAGAATAGCACCGGGGCCGCCGCGGGTGGCGGTGCCGCTCGGCGGGTGCTCAGCGCCCCCGCGCGAGGCGGACGAGATGGCGCTCCTGATCCAGCCCCGGAATCGTCAGCCGCGGGGCCTCCTGCACGTGCCAGCCGCCCTTGAGCGCGGCGATCTCGTCGCTCGGCAGCCGGCCCTTCATGGCGAGCAGTTCGCCACCCGGTGCCACGAGGTGGCCCGCGCGCTCGGCAAAGAGCGCGAGCGAGCCGAGCGCGCGCGACAGGACCACGTTCGCCTTCTCCGCCGGCCGGTAATCCTCGGCCCGCACGTGCACGACCTCGACGTTGGCGAGACCGAGGACCGTCGCCGCGTGGCTGACGAAGGCGAGTTTCTTCGCCGTGCCGTCGATCAGCACGAAGTGCACGTCCGGCCGCACGACCGCGAGCGGCAGGCCCGGAAAGCCGGCGCCGGTGCCGACGTCGATCGCCGTCGGTCCGCTCACGTAGGGTGCGACCGAGAGGCTGTCCAGGAGGTGCTTCAGGATCATCTCGCCACGGTCCCGGATCGCGGTCAGGTTGACCCGGTTGTTCCACTCGGCGAGGTGGTCCAGCAGCGCCAGAAGCCCCGTCGCCTGGCCGGCCGTGAGCGGCACGGCCATCCGCGAGGCGTCCGCCATCAGCCGGTCCACCTCCGCATTCGCCTGCGGCAGCATGCCCGTCACGGCCTAGAGCTTCAGGTTGTTGAGCGCGAGATCACTTTCGCGCAGCAGCATGTAGAGCGAGGTCACGATCCCGAGGAGCGCCGTCAGGAAACAGCCGGCGAGCAGCATGGACAGGTCGGCGCGCAGGAACGCGGTGAGGAAGGACAGCGTGATCACGAGCGCGAACATCAGCGCGCCGAGCGAACTCGCCCAGATCGCCCGGTGCAGGAGCCTCGCCCGTTTCATGAGCACCTCGAACTCGTGCATCTGTGCCGATTCCACCGGCCGGTAGGCGTCGCCGCGCAGGAATTTCGCCCGGTCCATCACCTGGCCGAGCCTGGCCGCGATACTCGAGTTCAGCAGCATGCTGACCGACATGAAGAGCACCGGGCCGAGCGCGAGCTCGACCGCGTTGGCATAGTTCGGTGACGAGAAATTCAGCCCGAGCGCCATCGCAACTCCCTCAGCAGCCGGTTCAGTCGTTCTTGACGAGCGCCGCCATCAGATCACGGACCGGCATCCGGTCGAGCGCCGCCGCGTCCTCGAAGAGGGCCGTGATCGCCGCCGTCTGCGCCTTGCCGAAGTGCGCTGCCACCGACTGCTGCCACTTGGCGACGAGCAGCGGAATGCCCTCGCCGCGGCGCTTGCGGTGGCCGACCGGGAAATTCACCTCGACGCGCTCCGTGTGGCTGCCGTCCTTGAAGAAGACCTGGATGGCGTTGCCGATGTGGCGCTTGTCCGCCTCGTAGTATTCGCGCGTGAAACGCTCGTTCTCGCGCACCTCCATCAGCGCCCGCAGGCCGTCGACCCGCGGGGCGTGGGCGATGGCGTCCTCGTAGTCGGCGGCGGTCAGCCGGCCAAAGAGCAGCGGCACGGCCACCATGTACTGAATGCAGTGGTCACGGTCGGCGGGGTTGGCGAGTACCCCGGTCTTGTCGATGATGCGCACGCCAGGCTCCTGCGTCTCGATCACGATCCGGCTGATGTCGGCGAGCCGGTCCCGGACCTCGGGATGCAGCGTCATGGCGCACTCGACGGCGGTCTGGGCGTGGAATTCCGCGGGAAAGCTGATCTTGAAGAGCACGTTTTCCATGACGTAGGAGCCAAAGCCCTGCCGGTAACTCAGCGGCTTGCCGCCGAACAGCACGTCGCAGAAGCCCCAGCGCGGCGCCGTCAGTGCCGAGGGGTAGCCCATCTCGCCGGCGCGCGCGAGGAGCGCGTGGCGCACGCCGCGCGCGGTCGCATCGCCTGCCGCCCAGCTCTTGCGCGAGCCCGTATTCGGTGCGTGCCGGTAGGTCCTGAGCGCGCCGCCGTCGATCCAGGCATTGGACACCGCGTTCTCGATTTCAGCGACGCTGCCACCGAGCATGGCGGTGACCACCGCCGTGCTCGCGAGCCGCACGAGCAGCACGTGGTCGAGGCCCACCCGGTTGAAGGAATTCTCGAGCGCCGTGACGCCCTGGATCTCGTGCGCCTTGATCATCATCGTCAGCACGTCGCGCACGGTCGGCCCGTCGCCGCCCGTGGCCTGCGCCTGGCGCGACAGGTAGTCGGCGACGGCCAGAATGCCGCCGAGATTGTCGGACGGGTGGCCCCACTCGGCCGCGAGCCAGGTGTCGTTGAAATCCAGCCAGCGGATCATCGCGCCGATGTTGAATGCCGCCTGCACCGGATCGAGCTCGAAGCTCGTGCCCGGCACGCGCGCGCCGCCCGCCATCGTGGCACCCGGCACCACCGGCCCCATGACGCGCCGGCAGGCCGGGTAGGCGAGTGCCTGGAAGCCGCAGGCGAGCGTGTCCATCAGGCAGTAGCGCGCCGTGTCGTAGGCGAGTGACGAGTCGATCGTCGCGTCGTGCGCGTAGCGCGCGATATCGGTGAGTACGGCATCCGGCGCGGGCCGGATGGCAGACTTGGCGTCGTGACTGGACATGGGGCTACCTGTTAGCGGGCGTTGAGGGGAACGAACGGCCGGGGCTCGGGGCCGACGTAGTGGGCACTCGGGCGGATGATCTTGCCGTCGCTGCGCTGCTCGAGGACGTGCGCGGCCCAGCCGGCCGCGCGGCTGATGACGAACAGCGGGGTGAACATCGCGGTCGGTACACCCATCTGGAAATAGCTGACCGCACTGAACCAGTCGAGGTTCGGGAACATCTTCTTGGTGTCGGCCATGACCGACTCGATGCGTTCGGCCACGCGGTACATCTTGAGGTCGCCCGCCTCGGTCGCGAGCGCGTGCGCGACCGACTTGATGATCTCGTTGCGGGGATCGGCGATCGTGTAGACCGGGTGACCGAAACCGATGATGACTTCGCGCGCGGCGACCCGCGCCCGGATGTCGGCCTCGGCCTCGTCGGGTGTCTCGTAGCGTTTCTGGATCTCGAACGCTTCCTCGTTCGCGCCGCCGTGCTTCGGTCCGCGCAGCGCGCCGATGGCGCCGGTGATGGCCGAATACATGTCCGAACCGGTACCTGCCACGACGCGCGCCGTGAAGGTCGAGGCGTTGAATTCGTGTTCGGCATAGAGGTTGAGCGAAGTCTGCATCGCCCGCACCCAGGAGGCCCGCGGGGCACGGCCGTGCAGCAGGTGCAGGAATTGGCCGCCGATGGTGTCGTCATCGGTTTCGCAGTCGATGCGCCGGCCGTGGTGGGCGTAGTGGAACCAGTACAGCAGCTGACTGCCGAGGTTCGCGATCAGGCGGTCGGCGATATCGCGGGCGGCGGACTGGTCGTGGCCACCCCGCTCCGGCAGCAGGCAGCCCAGCACCGACACGCCGGTCCTGAGCACGTCCATCGGGTGCGCCGCCGCGGGCAGCGTCTCCAGCACGGTCTTCAGGCCCGCCGGCAGGCCGCGCAGGCGCTTCAGCTTCTGCTTGTAGCTGTGCAGCTCCGCGGCGTTTGGCAGCTTGCCGTGGATCAGCAGGTGTGCGATCTCCTCGAACTCGGCGGCACCCGCGATTTCAAGGATGTCGTAGCCGCGGTAATGGAGGTCGTTGCCCGAGCGGCCGACGGTACAGATCGCGGTGTTGCCGGCGACGACGCCGGACAGCGCAACCGACTTCTTCGCCTTGGGTGCGGCGCCGGACGGGGCAGTGTCAGTACTTTGCATCACAGGGTTCCTTGAGGGTCTCGGCCACGGCGGGCGCCACCCCGGCGCTCAGCGACCGGATTCCGCGCCGAACAGTTCGTCGAGCTTCGCTTCGTAGTCGTGATAGCCCAGCACGCCGTACAGTTCTTCGCGGGTCTGCATCGCACCGACCACCGCGCGCTGCGTTCCGGCCGCCCGAAGTTCCGCGTACACCTGCTCGGCTGCCCTCGCCATCGCGCGAAAGGCGCTGAGCGGATAGAGCGCCATCGCGATTCCGACGCTGCCGAGCTCGGCGGTGGTGAACAGGGGCGTCTTGCCGAACTCGGTGAGATTGGCGAGCACCGGCACGCGGATCGCGGCGGTGAACTGGCGGTATTCGTCCAGCGTCGTTAGCGCCTCGGCGAAGATCATGTCGGCGCCGGCCGCGACGTAGGCCGACGCCCGCTCGAGCGCCGCCGCCTGGCCCTCGACCGCGTGCGCATCGGTGCGCGCCATGATGACGAAGCGCGGATCGCGACGGGCATCGACCGCGGCTTTGAGCCGGTCGACCATCTCGGCCGGGCTGACGAGCGCCTTGCCCGGCCGGTGCCCGCACCGCTTCGCCTGCACCTGGTCCTCGAGATGCAGCCCCGCGGCACCGGCGCGCGTCAGGTCCGCTACCGTGCGGGCGATATTGAACGCGCTGCCCCAGCCGGTATCGGCATCGACGAGCAGCGGCAGCTCGGTAGCGCCGGTGATCCGCCGCACGTCCTCGCAGACGTCATTCAGCGAGGTCATGCCGAGGTCCGGCAGGCCAAACGACGCGTTGGCGACGCCGGCCCCCGAGAGGTAGAGCGCCCGGAAGCCCGCGCGCTCGGCGAGCAGAGCCGAATACGCATTGACGGTCCCGGCGAGCTGCAGCGGTCGCTCGCGCAGGAGCGCGTCCCAGAGACGGGCGCCGGCAGAGTGGGGAGTCTCGGTCATGGTTCACCTTGTCGTGCGTCGGGCGCCGGGCGCGGGCGGATCGCCCGGCACCGGGCCGCCATTGTAGCTAACCGGGCGCGGCGCCTTAGCCGGTGCGGGCGCGCCGCTCCAGCCACACGCGCAGGCCCTGCGCGTTGAGTTCCACGTCCGGCGTCAGCAGCCGGCGCCGCTCCGCCGCCGTTCCGGCGTAGCCGTGGCGCTCGAGTTCGGCGGCGAAATAGTCGGTCATCTCCCCGGCAATCGCCGCCTCCCGGCCGGCCGGCGGCCCGGCCATCGCTCGCTCGGCGATCGCCACCAGCGCGTCGATCTGGCGGCAGAGGCCTGCCGCGTGCCGGGCGATACCCGTGATGCGCCCGTAATGCGTCAGGAACACGGCCGGCAGCCCGAGCGCCGCGATCCGGTTGACCGACTGCTTCAGCTGCTCGGGATCGAACTGCGACGGCGTCGTCGTCGGAAAGACGAACGGCTGCCCGGCGACGTCGAACTCGCGGTACGAGATGCCGAACGTGTCACCGGTGAAGGCCGCCCCCGAGCCCTCGTCCAGGATGGCGACGTGGTGCAGGGCATGGCCCGGGGTGTCGAGAAAACGAAAGCGGCGCTGCCCGAGGGCGAGCACCAGCGCCTCGTCGGCCGCGACGACGCGATCGGCCGGGACCGGTACCAGCTCGCCGTACAGGCGCGCGAAGGCCGCCTCGCCGTAGACCGTCCTGGTCGCCGCCACAAGGCGCGTCGGGTCGACGAGGTGCGCGACCCCGCGCGGATGCACGACGACCCGGGCGCGGGGCAGGTGGTGCAGGAGCGCACCGGCGCCACCGGCGTGATCGAGATGAACGTGCGTCAGGAAGAGGTACTCGACGGACTCCGGGGCGAGGCCGCGCTCGGCCAGCGCCGCGAGCAGGCGGGGTACGGAGTGCGTGGTGCCGGTGTCAACGAACGCGGCGCGTCCGTCCTCGACGATCAGGTGGCTGGCCGCGAGCGCCGGTCGCACGTAGCCCGCGTCGAGCGCGGTGATGCCGTCGGCATAGGCGATATCGGTGCTGGCCGCGGCGCTGCTCATCGCGCCGCCTGCCGCCCGGCGTCGAACCGCGCCGAACCGCGCGCGGCGTCAGCCACCCTCAGCCCTTCGGCAGCGCAGGGACCCAGAGGCCCGGCTTCTGGCGTGCGAAATACAGCGACAGTTCCCTGATGTCGGCGTCCGACAGCGCGCCGGCGAAGCCCTGCATGATGGCATTCTGCCGCGTGCCCTTGCGGTAGGCGCGCAGCGCCTGCTCGATGTAGTCGGCGTGCTGGCCGGCCAGCGTCGGGTACTCCGGCAGGATGCCGACCCCGTCCGGGCCGTGGCAGGCCTGACACACCTCGGCGGCCTTCGGCGGCGTGCCGACCGGTGCCGGGCCAGACTTCGCCGGCGTCGCCGTCGCGAAGTACGCGGCGATGTCACGGAAATTGGCCTCGGTCATCTGCGTCGCCTGGCTGCGCATCGTCGGGTGCTGCCGGGCGCCGCTCTTGTATTCCGAGAGCGCGGAGACGAGGTAGTCGGGGTGCTGGCCACCCAGCTTCGGCACGTGGTAGTCGGGGTAGGCATTGCGGTAGTCGGCGATGGCGTGGCAGCCGAGGCAGGTGTAGGCGAGCTTGGCGCCATGGGCCGGATCACCGGCCGGTGCCGCCTCGTCGGCCCGCGCCGGGCTGCCGAAAGAGACGACGAGCGCCGCCGTGAGGGCGACGAGAGACAGGGACAACTTCGCTGGCATGCCGAACTCCGCGACGCGCGGACAACCCTATCGCCGTCCGCTACTTAGCCGCGGCATGGTACGGATCCCCGCAAGTTATTTCCACCCGTTGCACCGCACGCGTGGCGTCATGCGCGTGGCCGTCATCCTGTACCGCCGCGGGCCGAGGCCCGGGCCAGACCTCGCGCGCGCACCGGCCGTTGCCCGAGCGAGCGGGCGAATGTGCCAGCAAATCAGACGATTGGGCGGGCCGGGTGGTGGCTTCGGCTGCTCAGGACGTCTCGCCCAGGCGTTCGACGCGAAGCACCGTGCCATCCACCCCGACGACGCGCACCCGGCTGCCCGCCGGCAGGTCGGGGCCGCTGACCGTCCACACGCCGTCCCCGACGCGCGCCCGGCCCTGGCCACCGACGATCGGCTCGATGAGCTCACAGACCTGGCCCTCGTACCGCAGGCCGCGGCGATTGAGTGCCGACATCGGCTCCGGCGCCTGGCGCGCGCGCCAGGCGCGGTAGGTCGCGACGGCACCGAGCGCGAGCAGCCCGAACAGAATCACCTCGAGCCGCCAACCGAGCGGAAAGAGTGCGCCAAGCGCCGCGACGATCCCCGCCGCCACCGCGAACCAGAGAAACACCGCACCGGGAAAGAGCGCCTCCAGGATCCCGAGCACGAAGGCGAGCGCCAGCCAGTGGGACGGTGACAGCGTGAAGGTGGCGCCCGTCATGGCAGCGGTTACGGTGCTGACGGCGGGAAGCCGCGCGGCAGCGTGTCGAACGGCGGCGGCGGCGCGCCGGCCGGGGAGTCGGTCGTGGCGGGCTTCGGCTTTGGCGCCGCGCCGCCGCCGACCGCGGCCCGGGCGAGTTCACCGATGCCGCCCAGCGCGCCGAGCAGCGCCGTGCCCTCGTAGGGCAGCAGGATCACCTTCTGGTTGTCGGCCGAGGACACCGCCTTGAAGGCCTCGACGTACTTCTGCGCGATGAAGTAGTTGAGCGCATTGACGTTGCCGCTCGCGATGGCGTTCGAAACCAGGGTCGTCGCGCGCGCCTCGGCCTCGGCCGCACGCTCGCGGCCCTCGGCATCGCGGAATGCCGCCTCGCGGCGACCCTCGGCATCGAGCATCACCGCCTGCTTCTCGCCCTCGGCGCGCAGAATCGCCGCCTGCCGCGCGCCTTCCGCCTCCAGAATGCTGGCGCGCTTCAGGCGCTCGGCCTTCATCTGCCGGCCCATCGCATCGACGATGTCCGCGGGCGGACGGATGTCCTTGATCTCGATGCGCGTGACCTTGATACCCCACGGGCTCGTCGCGTCGTCGACGACCTTGAGCAGCCGGTGATTGATTTCGTCGCGCTTGGACAGCGACTCGTCGAGGTCGAGCGCACCGACCACGGTGCGGATATTCGTCATCGTCAGGTTGATCACCGCAAGCTGCATGCGATCGACCTCGTAGGCAGCCTTCGCCGCGTCAAGGACCTGGAAGAACACGACCGCATCGATGCCGACGATCGCATTGTCCTTGGTGATGACTTCCTGGCGCGGCACGTCCAGCACCTGCTCCATCATGTTCATGCGCCGGCCGATGCTGTCGACGAAGGGCACGAGGACGTGCAGGCCGGGCTCGAGCGTGCCGCGGTACTTGCCGAAACGCTCGACCGTGTACTCGTAGCCCTGGGGGACGACGCGAAGGCCGCGCGAGAGGGTCACGGCGATGAGCAGGACGAAGGCACCAAACACGAAGAGTGACATGACGGTAAGCCTCGCGGACGGATGCGGTTCGCAGGCTTTGAGTATACGCCTGCGCGCCGGGATCAGCCGTTGGCGCGCCTGAGGTGCACGAGCAGCAGCGCCACCGCCGCCGGGGTTACGCCCGGCACGCGGGCGGCCTGGCCGACGGTGGCCGGTCGCACGTGGCTCAGGCGCTCGACGACCTCGGTCGACAGACCGCGGATGTCGGCGTAGGACAGCGTGGCCGGCAGCGCCATCGATTCGGCGGCTGCCTGGCGCTCGATCTCGGCGGCCTGGCGCTGCACATAGCCGGCGTAGGTCGCCTCGACGTCGACGCCGATCTCGACCTGCGCCGGCAGGCGCGGATCGAGGCTCGCCCAGTCGGGCCGACCGACCGACGAGAGCGCCGTCAGCGCGGCATGGCCGACGCCGGGCCGGCGCAGCAGGTCAAGCGCCGTCGAGTCGTGCGCGAGCGGTCCACCCAGCCAGTCGGCGACGTCCGCGGGCGTGCCCGTGCCGCCGACGAAATGGATGCCGGCCAGTCGCTCGGTCTCGGCCCGAATGGCCTCGGCCTTGGCCAGCACGAACCCGGCGCGTTCGTCTGACACGAGGCCGAGCGTGCGGGCGATCGGTGTCAGGCGCAGGTCGGCGTTGTCCTCGCGCAGGCTGAGCCGGTATTCGGCGCGGCTGGTGAACATGCGATAGGGTTCGGGCGCGCCGCGCGTGATGAGATCGTCGATCATCACGCCGATGTACGCTTCGGCGCGGCCGGGCGCCCAGGGCGCCTCGCCCCGGCTGTGGCGCGCGGCGTTCAGCCCCGCGATCAGACCCTGCGCGGCGGCTTCTTCGTAGCCGGTGGTGCCGTTGATCTGGCCGGCCAGGAACAGCGCCCCGAAAACCTTCGATTCGAGCGAGGGCTTGAGCGCGCGCGGATCGTAGTAGTCGTATTCGATGGCGTAGCCCGGGCGGGTGATGTGGGCCCGCTCGAGCCCGGCGATCGAGTGCACGAGCTCAAGCTGCACATCGAACGGCAGCGACGTGGAGATGCCGTTCGGATAGACCTCGTGCGTGGCGAGGCCTTCGGGCTCGAGAAAGATCTGGTGCGCCTCGCGTGCGGCAAAGCGCTGCACCTTGTCCTCGATGGACGGGCAGTACCGCGGACCGGTGCCCTCGATCTGGCCGTTGAAGAGCGGCGAGCGGTCGAGTGCTGCGCGGATGATCGCGTGACTCGCCTCGTTGGTGGCCGTGATGTGGCAGGGCACCTGACGCGGGTGGTCGGCGGCGCTGCCGAGGAAGGACAGCACCGGCAGCGGGTCGTCGCTGTGCTGGGCGACGAGCCGCGAGGTGTCGATCGTCCGCCCGTCGAGGCGCGGCGGCGTGCCGGTCTTCAGCCGCCCGACCGGCAACCCGAGTTCGCGCAGCCGCTCGGCGAGCCGCACGGACGCGCGGTCCCCGGCGCGGCCACCGCTCGAGGTGGCGGCACCGACGTGCAGGCGCCCGCCGAGAAACGTGCCGGCGGTCAGCACGACCGCCGCGGCCCGGAACTCGATACCGCCGTCGGTGACGACGCCCCGTACCGCACCGTGCGCTTCGAGCACGTCGACCACCTCGGCCTGGAACAGGTCAAGGTTCGCCGCCGATTCCACGGCAGCGCGGACGACGGCGCGGTACAGGGCCCGATCGGCCTGGGCGCGCGTCGCGCGCACGGCCGGCCCTTTGCTCGCGTTCAGGACGCGCAGCTGGATCGCCGCCCGGTCGGCCGCCGTTGCCATCAGGCCGCCAAGCGCATCGATCTCGCGCACGAGCTGGCTCTTGCCGATGCCGCCGATCGCCGGATTGCAGCTCATCATCCCGAGCGATTCGACACTCTGCGTCACGAGCAGCGTACGCGCACCGACCCGCGCCGCGGCGAGCGCCGCTTCGGTGCCGGCATGACCGCCACCGACGACGATCACCTCGTAGCGCGTGGGGTGGCTGAAGTGCATGCGCGGATCTTCGCGCCCGCGGGTCCGCGCCGCAAGGCGGTCAGCGTGCGCCACGTCACGGCTGCGGGCGGCGGCCGTAGTGCCCCGACCGGGCCCGTGGAACAATGCGCCATGCCGTTTTTTCCTGCCGTGGTAGCGCTCGCCTGCCTCCTCCTGATGGCGCCGTCCGTGGCGCCGGCCGAGGCCCGTGACGAGGCCCGTGCCGGTGCCACGGGGTCGGCACGTCTCGCGCTCAGCGACTGCCGCCTGCGCTCGGAGGGTGCGCCCGGCGTCAGCGCCCGCTGCGGCACGCTGACGGTCCCGGAGGACTACGCAGCGCCCGGTGAGCGCGGCATCACGCTTCGTGTTGCGGTCGTGCCGACCCTGAGTGCGCACCCCGGCGAGCCGCTCTTCGTACTCGCCGGCGGCCCGGGGCAGGCCGCGACCGATTTTTACAGCGCCGTGGCACCCGCCTTTGGCTTCGTCGCCCGCCACCACGACGTGGTGCTGGTCGACCAGCGCGGCACGGGCGGCTCGCAGCCGCTCAAGTGCCAGCTGCCCGAGGACCCCGTGGCGAGTCAGGCGAGCCTCGCGCAACTGGAGGCGCTGTCGCGCGCCTGCCTGCGCTCGCTGGACGGCCGGCCGGCGTTCTACACGACCAGCGTCGCGGTGCGTGACCTTGATGCCGTGCGCGAGGCTCTCGGCATCCCGCAACTCAGCCTCTACGGCGCCTCCTACGGCACGCGGGTGGCGCAGCATTTCGTCCGTCGCTACCCCGACCGTGTGCGGCGCGTGATCCTGGATGGCGTGGTCGATCCGTCGACCGTCGTCGGCGCCACGGCCACGGCCGACTCGGCCGCGGCGCTCGCGAAGGTCCTCGCCCGCTGCGCAGCAAACGCCCGTTGCCACGCGACGTTCCCGGATCCCGCCGCAGACCTTGCCGCAGCAAAGGCGCGCGTCGGCGCCCGGCCGGTCGCGGTGGCGCTCGCGGACCCCGCCACCGGCGCACCGCGTGACGTCACCATCAGCGACGACGAGCTGTCGGGCGCGCTCCGGCTGCTGTCCTATTCGGGTGCCTCGGCCGCACTCATCCCACTGCTGCTGCACAGCGCAGCGGCCGGCGATTTCCGGCCGCTCGCGGCGCAGGTGCTGCTCTACGGACAGAAGCTCGATGCGCACCTCGCCTACGGCATGCACCTCGCGGTCGTCTGCACGGAGGATGCGCCGGACTTCCCGCCCGGTTCCGCGACGAGTGCCGACCGGCAGCTCGCGGCGCTCGCCGCGATGTGCCGTCCCTGGCCCGCCGGGGTCCGGGACGCCGATCTGCGGGCGCCGCTTCGTGCCGCGGTGCCCGCCCTCGTGCTCTCGGGTGAGGCGGACCCCGTGACGCCCGCGGCGAACGGAGCCCGCGCGGCGGCGGGGTTTGCCGGTGCGCGACACCTCGTGCTGCCGGGCCAGGGTCACGGTCAGCTCGGCACGGGCTGTGTCCCGGAACTCATGGCGGCTTTTCTCGGCGAGGCGGCCGCGAGCGCGCTCGACACCCACTGCATCGATCGACTGCGGCCGGCGCCTTTTTTCCTCGACTACGCGGGACCCGCGCCGTGATCGAGGTCCGCGCCCTGCGTAAATCCTTCGGTCCACTCGCCGCCGTGCAGGACGTCGGCTTTGTCGCACCCGATCAGGCCGTGACGGGCCTGCTCGGCCCGAACGGCGCCGGCAAGTCGACCACGCTGCGCATGATCTACACGGTGCTCACGCCGGACGCGGGCGAGGTGCGCATCGACGGCATCGACGGCGTGCGGGACGGGGCTGCCGCCCGCCAGGCGATCGGCGTGCTGCCGGCACAGCCGGGCCTCTACCGCGAGCTCTCGGTGCGCGAGAACATCCGCTACTTCGGCGCCCTGCACGGCATGGCGCGCGCGCCACTCGCGCGGCGCGTGGACGAACTCATCAGCCAGCTGTCGTTGGGCGACTGCGCCAGCCAGCGCGCCGGTCGTCTCTCGCAGGGCCAGCGCGTGAAAACCGCACTCGCCCGCGCGCTCGTTCATTCGCCGCGCAACGTGCTGCTCGACGAGCCGACCAACGGCCTCGACGTGCCGGCGATCCGCGCGCTGCGCGAGATCATCCTTTCGCTCAAGGCCGAGGGCCGCTGCGTGCTCTTCTCGAGCCACGTCATGCAGGAGGTGGCGGCGGTCTGCGACCGGCTCGTGGTGATCGCCGGCGGGCGCGTCATTGCCGAGGCCACCCCCGCCGCGCTCGCCGAGGCGCACGGCGGCAGCCTCGAGGATGCCTTCGTCGCGGCGGTCCGTGCCGCAGGACACGGCTGATGCCCGTCAGCGCCGCTGGCCAGTTTTTCACGGTGCTGCTGAAGGAGCTGCGGGAATCGCTGCGCGACCGGCGCACGCTCTGGACCGCGCTCCTGCTCGGGCCGATCGGCGGCCCGCTGCTCTTCACGCTGATGATGAGTCTCGGCATCGAACGCGGCCAGACCGACACGCGCGAGCCGGCGCGGCTCGTCGTGGTGGGCGCGGACTACGCCCCCGAGCTCGTCGGCTTTCTCGAAAGCAACGGCGCCGAGCTGCGGCCGGTCGAGGCGGCCGGCGATCCCGAGCGGGCAGCGCGCGCGGCACTCGAGGCCAAGGCGGCCCGCGTGGCGCTCGTGATCGAGCCGCAGTTCGAGTCGCACCTGCGCGCCGGCACGCCGGCGCCGCTCGAGCTGTTGTCCGACAGCTCCGACCGCCATGCCGACGGGGTCAAAGCGCGCATCGCGCGCTGGCTGCACGGCTACGGCGCCGCGCTCGGCGCGATGCGCCTGCAGGCGCGCGGCGTGAGCCCGGACCTCGTGTCGCCGCTGAGCGTCGACGACGTCGACACCGCGACGCCGACCCGCCGCTCGCTGGTCATGCTCGGCATGCTGAGCTACTTCATCCTGCTCGCCACCCTGGTCGGCGGCCTGCACATTGCGATCGACACGACGGCCGGTGAACGGGAGCGGGGCTCGCTCGAGCCGCTGCTGACGCTGCCCGTGGCGCGCGCCACGCTCGTGCTCGGCAAGCTGGCCGCCGCCTGCGTCTACATGACCGTGGCCCTTGTCGTGACGCTCGCGGCCTTCAGCGTCGCCCTGCCGCACGTGGGCCTCGAGACCGTCGGCATGCGCGCCAATTTCGGGCTGCCGGTGAGCGCACGGATCTTCCTCGTCGTGCTGCCGTTCGTGCCGGTTGGCGCGGCGCTGCTGACGCTCGTCGCCTCCTTTACGCGGACCTACCGCGAGGCCCAGACCTGGCTCAGCCTCGTGCTCCTGGTCCCGACCCTGCCGATCGTCGTCGCCTCGCTCTACCAGATCGAGCCGGAAGCCCGTTACGCCATCGTGCCGAGCCTCGGCCAGCACCTGATGATCACCGCGCTCCTGCGCGGCGATGGCCTGCCGTGGCCGCTGTGGTGGCTGTCGCTCCTGTCGTGCACGGCGCTCGCCTCGGCACTGGCCGGCGTGTCGCTCGCGCTGTGGCGCCGGGAGTCCCTGCTCGGCTGAGCGGCGGGGAATCCCTGACACGCTTTTGCGCGCCGGGGCAGTTGATTGGTGCACCGCGATTATCTTTACATAAATATGAAGTGCGCTTGGCCGGCCGCCTGGGCCTGTCCTCCCGCACCGCCAGGGAGCGGATTCATGTTTGTAAAGATGCTGCTGCAGATGTCGTCGGTCTTCCTCAAGATCGGCTACGTGATCGCCATGATCTGGCTGTACGCCAGCAAGCCGGCCCTGATCGGCGTGGGCGTGGTGATCGTCATGCTGCTGTCGGCGCTCGCGGTCGGCGCAAAAATCCGCCGCTAGGCGCGCGATTGCTGCGACAGCACGGCGCAGAAACGGTCCACTTTCGCCGCAGCAAAGGCGCGCGCTTCGATCTCGAAGCGGTTCGCGGTGTAGCCCCGCCG
>CAITAM010000185.1 GCA_903890265.1 uncultured Pseudomonadota bacterium
ATCGGCGCCGATGACCTTGTCAAGGGTGGCGCGGTCACGCTTTCAGAGTATTTGCGCGCTCTGGCCGTGAATTCTGCGAGCAGCTGGGGGGACAATTTTGCCTATGGTGCCTGGGGCGGCGGCGGCATCGCGCTGCGCGGGCTCTCCGAGAAGTACACCTTGGTCCTCGTCGATGGTATCCGTGTCGCACCCTACGGATGGCCGTCAAACGGATCCGACAGCTTTGTCGATCTAAATACCATTCCGGTCAGCCTCGTCGAGCGAATCGAGATCGTCAAGACGGGCGCCGTGTCGGAGTATGGTTCGGATGCCATCGGCGGCGTCATCAACATTATTACGCGCAAGAGGTATCACGGGCTGGAGGCGGATGCCGCGTACGGGAATGCGACGCACGGCGGAGAACCGACCCGTCGCCTGTCAGTCATCGGTGGAGTAGGGGACCTGAACCAGGATCATTACAACCTGACTGCGAGCGCGAGCTACTTCCTGCAGGGCGGGTACACGCTCGCAGACCGTGCCAACACCCGCAACCAGACCTACGACGGAGTCTTCAGCGGTGCTGCGGATTTCTGGAGCCCGGGTGGCGGCAACACCGGGGCCGCACTCAGTCCGTGCCCGTCGGGGTCGGTTGTCGCGCCTGCCTCGGCGCTGCTCACCGGTCCAGGCGGCGGCACGGCCTGCGCCGTAAGTACCGCGAGCGGCATATCGCTGCATCCGCACGAGGAGCGTGGTCAGGCCGCTCTGAACCTGACCGTGCGGCTGTCCGACGACATCAACGGAATCGCCCAGCTTTGGGACAGCCGCAACGTTACGAGTGGCTACCAGACCAATTCCACGAACGCGGGCTATGCGAGTTACACGGGTACCGTGGCGGCATCGAACATCTACAATCCTTACGGTGTCGCGACGCCGCTGACCTATACCTTCCTGGGGCAGCCACTGGGTCTGACGGTCCGGTCGAACTTCTACCGCGCGCTGGCGGGATTGGAGGGCGAGACCGGCACGGCCGGGTTTGGCCAGTGGAACTGGAAGGCCACGGTGACCCACTCGCAGAGCACCGTCGATAACGAGGCCACGGGGCTGCTGAGCCTTGCCGGTCTGGCGAACGTGTACGCCAATTCCGTCTTCGACTTCGCCCAGCCGCACCAGACACCGGCGGGCCTCACTGGCGTATACCAGTCTGACCGGAACCAGGCGATCTCGAAGCTCGACTCGTTTGACGCCTCGGCGGCGACGACTGAGCTATTTCGGCTGCCAGCCGGCGCCGTGGGTGCCGGTGTGGGTGCGCAGTTCCTGCGGGAAAGCCAGGTTGCCACGAATTACCCGCTGCAGGCACAGTCGCTGGTAACGCCCGTGTACCTGCAGGCCATCGATGGCAAGCGGAACGTCGCGGCACTCTACTATCAGGTCAATATTCCGCTGCTGTCCACGCTGACTTTGAGCCAGTCGAGCCGCTACGACCATTACAGCGACTTCGGCTCCGCGTTTTCGCCGCGTTTCGCGCTGTCTTTCAAGCCTCTCCGAGGCCTGAATACCTACGCCTCCTACGGGCGGGGGTTCCGGGCGCCCACGCTGGCCGAGACGTCGCAGGCTCAGTCCACCGGCATACAGTCAGCAACCGATCCGTTCTCGCCGACACCGGACAAGCTGCTCGGCGTTCCTGTCCTGGGCGGCGGCAACCCAGGTCTTCGCGCCGAGCACACCGAGAACTACAATGTCGGCGCGGTGTGGACACCCTCGCGATCGACCGAGCTCGGCATCGACCTGTACCGAGTTTCGATTCGCGACGTCATCGGAACGCCCAACGTCCAGGCGCTCATCAACGCCAACGATCCTTCGATTGTCGTGCGCGGGAGCAACGGTCAGATCTCCTACGTGAACATCACCGGTGAAAACCTGAACTCGCTGGTTACGGACGGCGTCGAGCTGACGGCGCGCAAGTCGCTCCCGACCGCGGTCGGAACGTTCCGCATCGCGGCAGATTGGGCTTACGTGCGACACTTCACGCAGACCAGCTATGGCAATTTGGTCGACTTCGCGGGTAACGACTACGCCATGGACACGCCGTACGGAGCCAGTTTCCCGCGCTGGAAGGGCAACACGAGCGTCGGCTGGGCCGGGGGCAGCGTCGACGCCGCTCTGACCTGGAACTATACGGGCCCTTACCTGGCGATCCTGTCGAATGGCGCCCGGATTCCCTCGTTCGGAAGGGTGAACCTGGCGGTCGAC
>CAITAM010000186.1 GCA_903890265.1 uncultured Pseudomonadota bacterium
CGCAGGCCCTGCTCACCGGCCTCAATCCGACCATCGACCAGATCGGCATCATGGTGTTTCCGGGGCTGACCACCACCGCCCAGGCGGCCTACGAGTTCAACTGTTCGACGCCGACCATCCAGTCGTACAAGAACTCGCCAATCTACGAGATCACGGCTCTGTCCAGCGATTTCAAGACGTCCAGCGCGTCGACAACGCTCAACCAGAGTTCGAACAATGTTCTGGCCACGGACAACAACACCGGTTGTTCGAACAGCACCAAGACCAATATGGACGCGGTCGGCGGCATGGGCACCTACTATGCCGACGCGATCACCGCGGCGCAGACGGCCCTGGCCGCCAACGGCCGCGCCCACACCCAGAAGGTCATCGTGCTGCTCAGCGACGGCGACGCCAGCGCCTCGAGCACGAACATGCCGACCGGCAAGGCGACCAACCAATGCCACGAGGCGATCACCGCCGCCCAGGCGGCCGCCACCGCCGGCACTTGGGTCTATTCGATCGCCTACGGCGCATCGACCTCCTCTAGCAGGCTGAAGAAAAACTGGACGGTTGAGGTACGTCCTTGCGGTTGGCGAGCCGCTGGGGGCGATTTCGCCCCGATTTCAGACCCCGATCGACCCGATTATGCCGCTTTTGACGGACTCCTGGCCTGGATTGTTGGTCATGCGGGGTCTGCGAGCAGTCTGGGCAGCCTGATCAGGTTGTAGGCGGCCATGGTGAAGGTGAACTGCCAGCCGACCCGGGCCACGCCACGGTGTCTGGTCTTGCGAAGGCCGGCGGCGGACTTGGCCCAGCCGAAGGCTTCCTCGATGCGCTTGCGGATCCGTTGGCTGACCCCGTAACCGGCGTGGCGCGTTGTGCGCCCGTCGATCGCCGAGTCCTTGGTCTTCGCCGCGACATGCGGTGTGACGTTCATCGCCCGCAGTTCGTTCACGAAGTCCTGGGTGTCGTAACCCTTGTCGGCGGCCAGGGTGACGCGCCCAGGTCGCTCGGCGCGAGGTTCGATCATGTGCAGGGCGGCGATCCGCTCGGCGTGACCCGTGGCCTCGGTCAGGCAGGCGTCGACGATCAGCCCGTTGCGGTTCTCCATCAGGGCGTGTCCGAGAAAGCAAAGCTTGGCTTCCTTGCCGCGGCCCTTGCGAAGCAGCCGGGCGTCGGGGTCGGTCGTGCTCTGGTGGGTGTCGTTGCTCCGGCTCTGGCCATGGAAGTCGGCTTCGCCGTTGCGCCCTGGCGCCGGCGGGTCTCCCGAACCGTCCTTGGGCTTGAAGCTCTTCATCGACGCCCACGCCTCGATCATCGTGCCATCGACGCTGAAGTGATCGCTCGAGAGCAACCGCTTCACCCGCTTATGGGCCATGACCGCGGTCAGGAACCGATGCGCCACATCTCCCGCCAACAGGCGGTCGCGATTCTTGCTGAACGTGGTCTGGTCCCACGCCGGATCGTCGATCCCCATGCCCACGAACCAGCGGAACAGCAGGTCGTGATCGAGCCGCTCCATGATCTGGCGCTCCGAGCGGATGCCGTAGAACGCCTGCAGCAGCAGCGCCCGCAACAGACGCTCCGGCGGGATCGACGGCCGCCCGACGCCCGGAGCGTACATCGCCTCGAAGTCCGTGCTCAGATCGGCCAGAACCTCGTTGACGATCGTCCGGATCACTCTGAGCGGATGGTCCGCCCGCACCCGCCGATCCAGGTCGACATAGGAAAACAGCGCCCCCGCCTTCTGATCAGAACCACGCATCTCAATCCCCGTGGACAGTCACCGTCTCACGGTTGAATCATGCGGCGCGACGATAGGCGAGCGGGTTTTTCAGCAGCCTGCTAGTGCAAACGCACTATGCGCATTTCGTCGCACCCTGGCATGATTTTTCTACAGGTCCATCCGGAGGCGCGCGCCAGCCGGCGCCCGCAGAAGTGGGCTGAAAGAGATTCGAACGAGCGAACACCTGCCGAGGGGCGGCATGGCGCCG
>CAITAM010000187.1 GCA_903890265.1 uncultured Pseudomonadota bacterium
ATTTATATTGCTGATCAATTCGTTACGATCTGTACGTGCCTAAGGACACGCCTACGTTTGGCCCGGTTCACCGGGTTTCTCCGGAGTTCGCTTAGACATTTTGTCACGGCCGCCATCTCCAACGGGACGTCGCACCTAACTTCAAAGAGCGGTCCGTGGCACCCGGGCGACAGACCGCATCACGCTCCCCGCACACGCACAGCGCAGGCCGGCTGTGCGCTGAGCGTGTTCGTTACCGTACATAAATCCTTCGCAAGTCTAGTCAGGGCGGTCGCCCATTCCGCGGTGGCACCGGTTGGGAATTGCGCGGCGACTTCAATGTCGGACAGCCGGCTGGGAAGCTCCTCGTGCTTTCGGGCCGACACATCCACGTGGAACTCGACCCGTGCTTCGCCGCGCATCTTGAACGCCGCGTGACAACTCAGCGCGAAGCAGGTGCCCACGGACACGAGTAGCACCTCGACCGGCGTCGTCTGGCCGACACCGATTTCCTCACCCAACGGCAGGCCATCACGCAGGACCCTGAGCGGCCCGGACACCGGCGATACGACCCTGACAGCCCACTGTTTTACGCCCACGCCGCTCACTCCTGCTCTGCCAGTTGATTTCGATCAAGAATCTTTTCGATTTGTCCGCCTGAAAGTACCGCGGCGCGGTCGCACATGTGGGCGATCACCCCGGGATCGTGGCTGACGAGCACAATGGTCATCCGGTACTTCTGCTGCACGCTGCTCAAGAGATTCAATATGCCGGCCTGTACCGACACGTCCAGTGCCGAGGTCGGCTCGTCGAGGAGCAGCAGCCGGGGTTGCCGTAACAGGGCGCGCGCGATTGCCACGCGCTGGCGCTGTCCACCGGAGAGTTGATGGGGATAGCGCGTCAGGCAAGCCGCCTCAAGCCCGACCTCCTGAAGTGCCGACCGGGCTGTTTCGAGCGCCCGGGCCCTTGGCAGGCCCGCGATCCGCAGCGGCTCGGAGAGGACCCGCTCTATCCTGTGCAGCGGGTGCAGCGAGGCCGCCGGGTCCTGGAACACCATCTGCACGTCCCGCCTCAATGACGGGTTGAACGCCTCGCCATACCGGATCGGCTGGCCGAGCAGGGTCACCGACCCGTGCCACCTGACATCAAGACCCGCAAGCACACGCAGGAAGGTCGACTTGCCGCTGCCCGACCGGCCAGTTACGCCATAAGTCTCGCCGTCCCCCACCGTCATGTCGAGATCAAGCAGCACGGGGCGTCGCTCCGGGCGCGTTGCCGATCGAACGGTCAGCGCGCGCACCGCGATCGCTGTCATCGGGCCGCTCCCGGTCTGGATTCCTCGTCCGCAAACACCGGCAAGAGACTCCCATGGGTACGCCCGGTGGGCTTTCCCCGCCACAGTGCGCGGGTATAGGGGTGCTCCGACTGTGTGATGGCCGCTGCCGTTCCCCGGTCGACAACCCGGCCCCGGTACATCACGAGTACCCGGGTCGCGTGGCGCGCGACCAGGTTCAGGTCGTGGCTGATCAGAAGAAGCCCCATGCGCCGGACCTCTACGTGCTGAAGTATCAGCGCCATGACCTGGTCGCGCGATTCCGCGTCGAGGGCCGAGGTCGGTTCGTCCGCGATCAGTACCTTCGGCTCGTTGAGGAGCGCCATGGCAAGCACGACCCGCTGCCCCATGCCGCCAGACAGCTGATGGGGAAAGGAATGAACCACCAGCCGCGGATCCTCAAAACCCACGTCACGTAGCAGGCCGAAAATGCGTTCCTGACGCTGCGCCTTGGTCAGACGCGCGTGCACGGCCAGCGCCAGATCCAGTTGCCGGCCGACGGCAAGAACGGGGTTCAAGCTGTGGCGCGGGTCCTGGAGCATCAGCGCGAGGCGTGTCCCGCGGACCGCGTTCCACTGCGCCGTGGACAGAGCGTTGAGATCCAGCTCACCCATCATCCGCCATGCTGCAGTCGTCGCGAGCGGCGGACGAACGAGGTTCAGAAGCGCCCGCGCCGTCAGCGACTTGCCGGAGCCAGAGCCGCCGACGAGCGCCACGCATTCCGGCCCGACATCAAAAGACACGTCCTCGACCAG
>CAITAM010000188.1 GCA_903890265.1 uncultured Pseudomonadota bacterium
CGTTCCCGCCGGTAGTGCTCGTCGCGGCGTGTGATCCGCACCAGCTCCTGCGCGCCGTCGGGACCGACCGGCATCAGGAGCCGGCCGCCGCTCGGGGACAGCTGCTTCAGGAGGTCCGGCGGCACGGCATCGGGAGCCGCCGCGACAATGATGCCGTCATACGGCGCGTGCGCCCGCCAGCCCTGGTACCCGTCGCCGTGGCGGAAGCGGACGTTGCTGACCTTGAGCTCCTTCAGCCGCAGCTTCGCCCGCTCGAGCAGCGGCTCGATGCGTTCGATGGTCGCCACGCGGCCGACCAGCGGACTGAGCACCGCGCACTGGTAGCCACACCCCGTGCCCACCTCCAGCACGTTGTAGAGCGTCGGCCCCTGCAGCAGCGCCTCGGTCATCCGCGCCACGATGTAGGGCTGCGAAATCGTCTGGCCAAAACCGATCGGCAGCGCCGTGTCCTCGTAGGCGCGGGTCGCGAGCGCCTCGTCGACGAAGAGGTGGCGCGGCACGTCGCGGATGCGCTCGAGCACCCGCGGGTCGCTGATGCCCTGCTCGACGAGCCGCGCGATCAGGCGCTCGCGGGTCCGGGCCGAGGTCATCCCGATGCCGGCGCGCGGCTGGTCCTTCACCGTCGGAACAGCGCGAGCCAGTCGGCGACACCGCCGACCGCCGAGTGCTGCGTCATGTCGATCGACAGCGGCGTGACCGACACGTAGCCGTGCTCGATGGCGTGAAAGTCTGTGCCAGGACCCGCGTCCGCGCCGCCGCCGACCGCGCCGACCCAGTACAGCGGCCGGCCACGGGGATCGCTGATCTCGACCACGCGGTCGGCGCGATGCCGCGCACCGAGCCGGGTCGCCTGGATACCCTTGATCGCCTCGTACGGCAGGTCGGGAATGTTGACGTTGAGGATCAGCGCCTCCGGCATCGGCCGGGCTAGCAGTCCGTCGACGAGTTCACGCGCGATGCGCGCCGCGGCGTCGAAATGCCGGCCGGACTCCACGCACAGCGACAGCGCGAGGGTTGGCAGGCCGAGGTGGCGCGCCTCGATCGCCGCGGCGACGGTCCCGGAGTACAGGACATCGTCGCCGAGGTTCGCGCCGTCGTTGATGCCGGACAGCACGAGGTGCTGCGGTTCGGTCAGGAAGCCCGACACCGCGAGGTGCACGCAATCGGTCGGCGTACCGGTCACGGCAAACCAGCCGGGCTCGACCGGGTGGATCCGTACCGGATGCTCCAGCGTCAGCGAGTTGGATGCACCGCTGCGGTTACGGTCGGGCGCGACCACCGTCAGCGTGCCGAGCGAGGCCATGGCCCGCGCCAGCGCCTTCAGGCCCGGCGCGCTGACGCCATCGTCGTTGCTGAGCAGGATATTCATGAGGGGCGGTTACGCTCGCGGCAGGGGGGACTTTGGACACTCGCCAGTCCCGACGCCGCGATTCTATACTGCTTCGCTGCCCTGCCCCGAAGGAGGTCCTCATGCGCCGCGATAGTCGCCCCGCCCGGCCGAGCGCACCGCCCGGGGCACCGCCCGCCGTCGAGGACCAGGCCCTGTTCCGCCAGGCGCTCGCCGACGTGCGGCCGTTGCCGCCAACACCGCCGCCGCCGCCACTGCCACGGCCGCCCGCTCGCGCGACCTTTCGCCGCCGTGACGACGCCGACGTGCTGGCCGAGAGCCTCGTGCTGGCGCCGGGTGAGCTGCTGGTCGAGACGGGTGACGAACTGCTGTTCCGTCGCGCGCACATCACGGACAAGACGCTGGAGAAGCTCCGCCGCGGCGAGTACACGGTCAAGGCAGAGCTCGACCTGCACGGCCTGACCGAGGCCGAGGCCCGTGAGGCGGTACGCTCGTTCATTGCCGAGGCCGGACTCGAGCGACTGCGCTGCGTGCGGATCATCCACGGCAAGGGACTGGGTTCGGGACCGCGCGGACCGGTGCTGAAAGGCGCCGTGAACGGCTGGCTGCGCCGCGCCGCCGCGGTACTCGCCTTCGCCTCGGCCCGGCCGGTGGACGGCGGTACCGGCGCGCTCTACGTGCTGCTCGCGCGCCGCTGAGTGCTCAGGCCTCGTCGCCCGGCGAGTCACCGGGCAGCGCGCCGTCCAGTTCGAAGAGCTCGGCCAGCACGGTGGTCGCGTAGGCGCCGGCGACGAGCACAAAACCGATCTCGAGATCGGCACCGTCGCGGCGCACGCTGAACTCGCGCGGCACGACGCGCAGCGCCCGGCGTGCCGCGGCAAGGCCCGCGCCCGCAAGCCGGTCGCGGACGTCCCGGTAGGCGCCGAGTGCGAGGGCTTCGAGCGCACCGGCCGCGAGCGCCGGCCCGTCGCCGGCGCCATCGAGCGGGCCGGTCGGGTGAATGTCGAGCGCGGCCAGCCGGCCGTCGAGGACCGCATCGATGTCGGGTGCCGCGAAGAAACTGCGGCTGCCATCGAGGTTGACGAGTTCGCCTGGCAGCAGCCGGTTCCAGCTGCCGTCGCGGACGCGCGCCGCGAGCACCGCATTGAAGAGCAGCGAGCGCGCCGCGGAGAACAGGAAGCCCCGGGCGCGCGCGTCGCCCGGCACCGGCTGCCCGGCCAGCCACGCCTGCACGCGGGCGAGGTTCGCGCCGTCACGGCCAAAGCGCTGTGGCCCGAAATAGTTCGGCACGCCGCCGGCC
>CAITAM010000189.1 GCA_903890265.1 uncultured Pseudomonadota bacterium
CGCGGATCGTCCGCCACCTCGACCTGGCGCGAGACGGGGATGAATCCCGAGCGGCGGTAGAAGGCGAGGGCCGCCGGGTGATCGAGCGTGCAGGAGTGCACCCAGACGCGCTGCACCGGCGCCGACCACGCGAGCTCGAGCGCCCGGTTCATCAGCCAGCGGCCCGCACCGCGCCCGCGGGCGGCGGCCGTCAGGCCGAAAAAGGCGAGCTCGCACTCGCCCGCGGTACGGAAATCGAGCTCGAGCAGCCCTTCGTCCAGGCCGTCGAGGCTGAGCGCATACACCGCCACCGCCGGGTCACCGAGGATTTGCAAAAGGTCCGCGTCCGGCATGCGCAGGCGGGAAAACCACAGCCACTCCTCGCCGACGCGCCGGTAGAGCGTGCGGTACCAGGTGAGATCGCGCGCGGCGGGCGCAATGGCCCTGAGCGCAACGCCGTCGAAGGCCCGCTCCGCACGCGGTACCGGACGCGCAGTCATGGCAAGCGTGGTTACCACCGAGGCCAGCTTGCCGGGCGGCAGGCTGTGGTAGCCGTCATCAAGCACTGGCATCAAGCAGGTTCCCGCCAAGACGGCCGGTCGGCCGTGGCGGAATTATAGTCCGCGCGGCCCGCGCGGCGCGCTCTGGATATCCCGGGCACCGCCCGTTGCCCGCGGCACCTCGAGCCCCGGCAGCGACAGCTGCGCGTGGTCGTTCGCGACATCGCAGGCCTCACCGCTGCCCCAGCGCCGCAGCAGCACCGGCAGCTGCGACTCGAACTGCGGCCGGCCGATCAGAAATCCCTGCGCACGATCGACCCCCATGCTGCCGAGCAGGTCGAGGCACGAGCGCGTCTCGACGCCCTCGGCGACGACGGTCATGCCGCGCACGTGCGCAAGCTGCACGATGTGCTCCACGATGCGCCGCTGTTCCTCGTTCTGCTCGAGACCGAACACCAGGGCCTTGTCGATCTTGACCTCATCGGCCTCCAGGCAATCCAGCCGGGTCTGGGTCGAGAAGCGGCTGCCGAAGTCGTCCAGTGCCACGCGCACGCGGTGGCGGCGCAGCCGCCAGAGATTGCGCGACGCCCGGTGCAGATCGGAGATGGGCCCGCTCTCGGTAAGCTCGATCGTGAACCGCTCGGGCGCGATGCCGGTGAGCTCAAGCAGCGAGAGAATGGTGCGCGGCAGGTCGTCATCCTGCAGCGCTTCGGCGTGCAGGTTGACGCTGAGCGCGACCCGTATGCCGCCTGCGCGCAGCGTGCACCAGGCATTCAGCGACTCCGCGAACACGAACGTAAAGAGCGGCTGCATCAGGCCGGCGCGAGCGACCGCGGGCAGCAGCCGGTCGGGCCGCAGCACGCAGCCGTTGTTCGCCCGCGCCCGGACCAGCGCTTCGATCGCATCGATCGCCCAGTGCTCGTGGTCACCCGCGGGCACGCGCGCCACGATCGGCTGGTAGGCCACCGCGAGATGGCGGCCCGACAGCACTTCGCTGAGCGCCTCCGTGGCCGACGGCTCGGCCGACGGGCGGGATTCATTTAACGTAACGACTCGCCCCAACCGCCGCGCGACGCTGGTCATAACTCACTTCCTCGTGCCTCGGCCACCGCGCTGACTGCCGGTGGCGCTCATGCCCGGTCATGGTTCCCTTCTCGTCGAAGCCAAGTACACCAGTTCGGTTGCAGCGCAAGGATGGGGATAACCCTGAAAGGTCCCTCGGCAACTCGCGGCTAATGGCCTGCAAATCGGCCGAGTGCGTCGCTCGCGTGGCGCCCGTCGGGACGATCACCTAGCGCAGGCGGCGACGGGCCTCAGCGTGACGGAGTTGTGACAGGCGAGGCCGTGCCCGCCCCGGCCGGCACGCCGCGGCAGCCGCGGTGCTCGACGCAAACCTGGTTGACGGGGCAAACGGGCGGTCGCCCGGCGAGGCAGCCGCGCGCATCGGCGCCAAGCGCCGCGGGTGCGCAGCGTTCGCGACCGTTGCAGTCGAGCCCGTCGCTGCAATCGGCGTCGCTCTGGCAGCGCAGTTCGGCCTCGTGGCGCTCGGGGCTCGCGAGATCGCGTCCGGGTCCGACCATGCCGCTCAGCGTGGCCGCAAGGAGCCGCTCCCGGCCGCGCTCGCCCTGCCACTCCACGACGAACGACTCGATGTCCCACGGCGCGGCAGCGCCGTGCCCGGGCTCGAGGCCGAGCGCATAACGGCGCACCGTGGCGGGATCGATCGGCCGGTCGAGAACGAGGTGCACTACGCGTGTTGCGCCGGCGGGCCAGGCGCCGTCGACGGGCAGCGCGAGCGTGCGCGGCAGCGGACCCGCGTCGTAGATCTTGAGCACCGGCGTGGCCCCACCCGGCAGGCCCGTCGCACCGCTCGTGACCGTGACATCGAGCGCGTTGACCGTCGACGCCGCCACCACCGGCGGCAGCAGACCGACGAGGGCGCACAGCACCAGACCCGGTAGCCACCCGCGACCGCTGATCGAAACCTGCCTCATAGCCCCCTCCTCGCCGCTCACGGCGTCTTCGCATCATAGCGGAGCGCCAATTTCGTGGACGAGATCGGCACGTCGCTTACCATAGCGCGGATGCAGGACCCCGCCAGCACACCACCACGTTCCATCCGCTCGTTCGTCAAGCGCGGTGGCCGCACGACCCTCGCCCAGGACCGGGCGCTGACCGAACTCTGGCCGCGGTTCGGCATTGAACCCGGCACGATGCCGCTCGACCTCACGCTGGTATTCGGTCGCGACGCACCCTGCGTGCTGGAAATCGGCTTCGGTGACGGCGAGGCGCTGGTGGCCCGGGCCGCCGCCGAACCCGAAAGGAATTTCCTCGGACTCGAGGTGCATCCACCGGGGGTGGGGCATTGCCTCCTGATTGCCGAGGCCGCGCAGCTGACGAACCTGCGAGTACTAAGCCAGGACGCCGTCGAGGTCCTCGGCACACGCCTCGCCGACGCCTGCCTCGACGAGGCGCTGATCTGGTTTCCGGACCCGTGGCCGAAGAAGCGCCACCACAAGCGGCGCCTGCTCAATCCGTCGTTCGCGACGCTGCTGGCCAGCCGGATGCGCAGTGGCGCCACCCTGCGCTTCGCGAGCGACTGGGCACACTACGCCTCGGAGGCGCTCGAGGTACTGAGCGCCAGCACCGATTTTCACAACACCGTGCCCGGTGGGGGTTACGCGGATCGCCCTTCGGAGCGCGTGCTGACCAAGTTCGAGCGCCGTGGCCTGCGCCTCGGCCACGCCGTGTTTGATCTCAAGTTCAGACGCCGCTGACCGCTCAGGCAGTAGGCGAGGTAGCGGGCGTCGCGTCGAGAGCGCGCACGCGCTCACGCACCAGCACGAGCAATAGCACGGCCGGCAACCCGGACAGCGTGGTCAGCAGGAAAAACCTCTGCCACCCGAGCGCCGGCAGCGTCAGCGTGCCAAGTGCGAGCGCGCCGAGGTGCGGATGCAGCGTACCGCCCTCGACGAGAGCGCCCGCCAGCGGTCCCAGCCAACTGCGGCCAAGCGCGCCGAGCGACGACAGTATCGCGAACTGGAACGCGCTGTAGCGCAGGTCGCAAAGCGCCATCAGGAAGGCGCCGAACGCGGCGGCGCCAAGGCCACCGGCGAAATAGTCGAAGCCGACCGCAATGATCATGACGGGGAAGTCGTGGCCGGCGTGCGCAAGCCACGAGTACAGGAGGTTGCTCACCGACTGCGCGAGGCCAAAGAGCACGAGCGAGCGATACAAGCCGAGGCGACCGAAGAGCATTCCGCCGACGACCGTGCCGGCGATGGTGGCGACGATCGCCAGCACCTTCGCGACCTCACCGACCTCCTGCGGGCTGAAGCCGACCCCTTTGATCAGAAAGGCGCTCCAGAGCGACAGCGCGAACGCGTCACCGAACTTGTACAGCACCACGAGCACCAGGAGCGTGCGCACACCCCGGCGGGCAAAGAGCTCCCCGAGCGGCAGCAATACCGCGTCCTTCAGCGTGCGCGGCGGCGCGACCACCCGCTCGGGTTCGGGCGCGAACACCGTTGCCAGCGCCATCAATGCCATCAGCGCTGCCATCGTGAGGTACGTTGCCTGCCAGCCGACCCAGCCCGACAGCACCAGGGCGAACGCACCGCTGACGTAGGTCGCCGCGCGCCAGCCAAGCTGCACGGCCGTGGCGCCGGCACCGCGCTCGCTGGCGCGCAGGAGATCGGTTCGGTACGCGTCGATCACGATGTCCTGGGACGCCGACAACACGACGATGCCCATCGACAGCACGAAGATGGCGGTGAGGTCGCCGGGTGGATGCCGCAGTGCCAGCACGGCCACGAGCAGGGCGATCGCGAGCTGAAAAAGCGCCATCCAGCCGCGCCGCCGGCCAAGCAGTGGCACGGCGTAGCGATCGAGCAGCGGCGCCCACAGCCACTTGATCGAGTAGGGAATGGCGACCAGGGTAAAGATACCGATCGTCTTGAGATCGACGCTCGTCGTCGACAGCCAGCTCTGCAGCGTGCCCTGCGGCAGGTTGAATGGCAGCCCGGAGGCGAAACCGGTTGTCATGGCCGCCACGACCCTCGGACTGCTGAGCAGCCCTCGTACGCCACCGGCGGCGGGGACCCCCGCCGGGTCAGCCATGGGCGTAATCAATGATCAGCGGTGCGTGATCGGAAAAGCGCTCGGCAGTGTAGATCGACGCGTCGCGTACCGCCGAAACGAGCTCCGGCGAAACCACCTGGTAATCGATGCGCCAGCCGACGTTCTTCGCCCACGCCTGGCCACGGTTCGACCACCACGTGTACTGGTCCGGCAGGGAATTCACGGCCCGGAAGGCGTCGTGGTATCCCCCGGTCCCGAACAACTCATCGAGCCAGGCCCGTTCCTCGGGCAGAAAGCCCGAGTTCTTCTGATTGCCGCGCCAATTCTTGATGTCGATTTCGCGGTGCGCGATGTTGAGGTCGCCGCACAGCACGTACGGGCGCGAGCGCCGGCGCAGCAGTTTAAGGTGCGCGCGAAACTCAGCGAGAAAGCGGAACTTGGCTTCCTGGCGTTCCGGGCCTGACGAGCCCGACGGAAAATACGCCGAGATCACCGCGACGTCGCTGAACTGCGCTTCGACGTAACGACCTTCCGCGTCGAACTCGCCCGAGCCGTACCCGCGAACGACGCGATCGGGCTTGCGTCTCGTGTAGATCGACACGCCGCTGTAACCCTTCCGCTCGGCGTGCACGTGCACCGCCGTGTACCCGTCGAGCGTGAACTCCGGCGCATCGAGATCCACGTCCGCAGCGCGCGTTTCCTGCAGGCAGATGACGTCGGCATTCTGGCTCGGCAGCCAGCCGAAGAGGCCTTTCTTGGCTGCCGAACGAATGCCGTTGCAATTGAGAGTGAGTATTCGCATCGGGGCATGATAGCAAGCACCGTCTTGCCGGACGCACGGGTCGCGGCCAAACTAGCCCCACGGTTTTCGGCAGGCGACCGCGGAGGACACGACGATTCTCGACTACCAGCGACGGTTCATCGAACTCGCGCTTGCGCACGACGTGCTGCGTTTTGGCACGTTTACGCTCAAGTCCGGCCGCCAGAGCCCCTACTTCTTCAACGCCGGGCGGTTCGACACCGGGGCAGCCATTGCCGGCCTCGGTCGGGCGTACGCGGCGGCCCTTGCCGCCTCGGCCGTGCCCTTCGACATGCTTTTCGGGCCCGCCTACAAGGGGATCCCGCTGGTCACGGCCACGGCCGCCGCGCTCGCCGCCGAGCACGGCCTTGACGTGCCCTATGCGTTCAACCGCAAGGAAGCCAAGGACCACGGCGAGGGCGGGCAGATCGTCGGTCGTGGCCTCAAGGGCCGGGTTCTGATCGTCGACGACGTCATCACCGCCGGCACCGCGATCCGTGAATCGACGGCGCTTATCGAGGCGGCCGGTGCCCGCGTCGGCGGAGTCCTGCTCGCGCTCGACCGCCAGGAGCGCGGCGCCGCCGGCGAAAAGTCGGCGGTTGGCGCACTGCGCGATGCCGGCATTCCGGTCGTCTGCATCCTGACCCTCACCGACCTGATCGGCGCAGCGGCCGGGGGCCTTGCCGGCCTGCCCGAGGGCACGCTCTCGGCACTCGAACGCTACCGGTCGGAGTACGGCGCTCTCGACACGGATTCGTGACTCACTTCATATGTTAATCCGCGGACACGGGCAGAATGGCGGCATGCGCGGTCCTCGCTCGAGCACGGCCCCTCCGGCGGGCCTGACGGTAACCCGGCTGGCGGCCATTGCCGCGGCAGCGCTCTGCTGCGCGAGCGGCGTCGCCTGGGCGCAGAAACACAGCGGGGGAGAGAAGGGCAGCACGCTGTACAAATGGGTCGATGAGGACGGCGTAACCCATTTTGGGGACGCCGTTCCCGCCCAGTACGCCGACCGCGAGAAGCAGGTGCTCAACTCGCAGGGCGTTCAGGTCGGCACGATTGCCGGGCGGCCGACGGCCGAGGAAGCCGCGCGCCTCGCTGCGGAAAAGGCGGCCGAGGACAATGCCCGCACGACACAGATGCACGACCGCGAGCGCAATCAGCACCTGCTCGCCACCTATCTCTCGGTGGGCGAAATCGAGTCGCTGCGCGACCGACGCGTCGAGATCCTGGACGGTCAGGCTCGGGTCACGCAGCAGTACCTCGCGCATTTGCGCGAGCACGAACACCTGCTGCTGGTACAGGTTCAGCGCTTCAAGCCGTACTCCACTCTCGCCAACGCGGGACCCATGCCGGACCGGGTGGCCGAGGACATCGTTCGCACAGAGAGCGATATCGTCAACCAGGAGCGGAACCTCGACGGCAAGCGCCAGGAAGCGCTGTCCGTCAAGGAGCAGTTCGATTCTGATATCGAGCGCTTCCGCCAGCTGAAGAAAGTCGAATCGGAGCTGAACCGCTCGGTGGCGCGCTGAGGACGACGGGCGGCCGGCTAGCCGCGGCCCGAACTGCCAAACCCACCGGCACCGCGACCGGTTGCCGCAAAGTCCGTGACCACGTCCAGCTCCACCTGCACGACCGGAACAACCACGAGCTGTGCGATCCGCTCAAACGGCGCGATCGAATACGACTGCGTGCCGCGGTTCCAGACCGAGACCTTGAGCTCGCCCTGGTAATCGGAGTCAATGAGCCCCACCAGGTTGCCAAGCACGATCCCGTGTTTGTGGCCGAGACCTGAGCGGGGCAGGATCACGGCGGCGAGACCCGGATCTTCGAGAAAGACCGCGAGTCCGGTCGGCACGAGCGCGGTGGCGCCCGGGGTAAGCTCCAGCGGCGAATCGAGGCAGGCGCGCAGGTCGAGGCCCGCCGATCCGTCAGTGGCATACGCCGGCAGTGGCTGCTCGGTACCGAGGCGAGGATCGAGAACGCGGACCTGGAGGCGGCGACGGGCCGTCATGCGAGTACCGGCGTGTCGGCACCGACCCGTGCCGCCGCGGCATAACGCTCGGCGATCAGGGCGACCAGCGAGTCCGCGAGCAGCGCCTTGTGCTGGTGGCTGAATTCGCGCCGCCCACCCGGCCAGAGCACGAGGAGGGCGTTGTCGTCGCGGTCGAAGCCGCGCCCTTCACTGACGTCGTTCGCGGCGATGAGATCGAGTCTCTTCCTCTCCAGCTTGTCGCGCGCGTTGCGCTCGATGTCATTGGTCTCGGCAGCAAATCCGACGACAAACGGTCGCCGCGAAAGTGCTGCGACC
>CAITAM010000190.1 GCA_903890265.1 uncultured Pseudomonadota bacterium
GGCCGGGTGGTGGTCACGGCCGCCGCGGCGGGCAACCCGGGCGCGGAGTCGCTCGTGCTGCCGGCCGGTCGCCTCGAGCTTCGGCCGCGCGCGGGTGGCGAGCGACTGACCCTCGCGCGCGGCGCGCCACGGCGCGCGGTCAAGGATCTGCTGCGCGAGGCGGGAATTCCCGCGCACCTGCGCCGGTCGCTGCCGTTCGTCTGGTCGGGAGAGGTGTTCGTCGGCGTGCTGACACCGGGCGGCGTGCTGGCGGACGCGGCCTGTCGCGCCGCCTCGGGCGAGGCCGGGATCGTGCTGCGCTGGGTCGATGCGCCGCCTGCGCTGGCGGCAGCTTTCGTTGAGACAATCAGGGCTTTGCCGTAAACTGGTCTCCCGTCGCGAGAGGTATGTAACGGATCTGCCGATCCGGGCTGGTGACGGACGCCGAGCCGGGCGCAAAAGCGCCGGTTCCGGCATGCCATTTCCCCCAGGCCCGACGGTATCCGCAAGAGCCTCGCCGACCCGCGGTCGTGCGTAAGGCGACGGCGGTTCGTGCGCGCGCGCCGGGCCCGACAGAGCCGGCTGCTCGCAACCTTCGATACCAGACCGATCGGGTGATCTCATGACGCGTTTCGTGTTCGTAACCGGCGGTGTGGTGTCGTCGCTCGGCAAGGGCATTGCCTCCGCCTCGCTCGGCGCGATCCTCGAGGGACGCGGCATCAAGGTCAGCCTCGTCAAGCTCGATCCGTACATCAACGTGGATCCCGGCACGATGAGCCCGTTCCAGCACGGCGAAGTGTTCGTGACCAACGACGGCGCCGAAACGGATCTCGATCTCGGTCACTACGAGCGCTTCGTGCGCACGACCTCGACGCGAAATTCGAATTTCACGACCGGGCGCATCTACGAGCGCGTGATCGCGAAGGAGCGCCGCGGCGACTACCTCGGCGCCACCGTGCAGGTCATCCCGCACATCACCGACGAGATCCGCCGCTGCATCAAGCTCGGTGCCGGTGACGCCGACGTCTGCATGGTCGAAGTCGGTGGCACGGTCGGTGACATCGAGTCGCTGCCGTTCCTCGAGGGCATCCGCCAGATGGCGGTGGAGATTGGCCGCCACAACTGCGTGTTCATGCACCTCACCCTCGTGCCGATCGTCGGTGGCGGCGAGATCAAGACCAAGCCGACCCAGCATTCGGTGAAGGAGCTGCGCTCCATCGGTATCCAGCCGGACGTGCTGCTCTGCCGCAGCCGCGACCAGCTGCCGGACGAGCAGCGGCGCAAGATCTCGCTGTTCACGAACGTTGAGGAGCGGGCCGTGATCTCGGCCGTCGACTCCGACGACATCTACAAGATCCCGCTGCTGCTGCACGAGCAGGGCCTGGACGACATCGTGCTGGACCGGCTGCGCATCAGCGCCCCGCCGACCGACCTGTCGGACTGGAAGGCGGTGGTGGAGGCCAAGTTTGCGACCGATGCCGAAGTGAACGTCGCCATGGTCGGCAAGTACGTGCAGATCCGTGACTCCTACATTTCGCTGAACGAAGCCCTGGTGCACGCGGGGCTAAAGACCCACACCAAGGTCAAGGTGCATTACGTCGAGGCGACCGACATCGAGCGTGACGGGGCGGGGTGCCTTGCCGGCATGGATGCGATCCTCGTGCCCGGCGGGTTCGGCGAGCGCGGTATCGAGGGCAAGATCGAGGCCGTGCGCTACGCGCGGGAAAATTCGATTCCCTACCTCGGCATCTGCCTTGGCATGCAGGTGGCCTGCATCGAGTTCGCGCGGCACCGCCTCGGTCTCGCGGCGGCGAACTCGACCGAGTTCAACCGCGACACGCCGGATCCCGTGATCGCACTGATCACCGAGTGGCGTGACCTCAACCACGGCACGGTCACGCGCGACGAGCGCTCGGACCTTGGCGGAACCATGCGCCTTGGCGCACAGCCCGCCCGCCTCGAGGCGGGCAGCGAGGCGGCGCGGGTCTACGGTGCGCAGGTCATCCGTGAGCGGCACCGCCACCGCTACGAGTTCAACAACACCTACCTCGAGCCGATGCGTGCGGCGGGCATGCGCTTTTCGGGGTTTTCCGAGGACGATCTGGTCGAGGTCATCGAACTGCCGGGTCATCCGTGGTTCGTCGCCGTGCAGTTCCATCCCGAGTTCACCTCGACGCCCCGTGACAGCCACCCGCTGTTTGCCGGATTCATCCGCGCCGCGCGCGCCGCCCACGCCGAGCAGGGCGCGGCCACCGGCACCGCCGCGGCGCCTCAGTCCGCCGCGCAGGCCTAACGGACGTGCGTCTCCTGGGATTCGAGGCCGGTATCGAGCACCCGCTGTTCCTCATCGCGGGACCGTGCGTCGTCGAGAGCGAGACGCTGCAGGTGGAGGTTGCCGGCCGGCTGAAGGAGATCACGACCCGCCTCGGCGTGCCGTTCGTCTTCAAGTCGTCTTACGACAAGGCGAACCGCTCATCGCGTGACAGCTTCCGTGGTCCCGGCATCGAGGAAGGGCTGAGGGTGCTGGCCGAGGTCAAGCGGCAGGTCGGTGTGCCGGTCCTGACCGACGTGCACGAGGACACGCCCTTCAACGAGGTGGCCGCGGTCGTCGACATGCTGCAGACGCCGGCCTTCCTCTGCCGGCAGACGAACTTCATCGTCAACGCCTGCTCGCAGGGGCTGCCGGTCAACGTCAAGAAGGGCCAGTTCCTCTCGCCGTGGGAAATGGCCAACGTCATCGACAAGGCACGCTCGACCGGCAACGAGGCGATCCTCGCCTGCGAGCGCGGTTTCTCCTTTGGCTACAACAATCTCGTCTCCGACATGCGCAGCCTCGCCGTCATGCGCGCGACCGGTGCGCCGGTCGTGTTCGATGCAACCCACTCGGTGCAGCTGCCGGGCGCGAAAGGCGTGGCGTCCGGCGGCCAGCGCGAGTTCGTGCCCGTGCTGGCGCGGGCGGCTGTCGCGAGCGGCATCGCCGGCATCTTCATGGAAACGCATCCCAATCCCCTCGTCGCGCTGTCGGACGGCCCGAATGCCTGGCCGCTCGGTGAGATGGAGGAGCTGCTTGGCCTGCTGGTCGAGCTTGACCGGCTGGTCAAGGCAAGACCCTTTTCCGAGGCGAAGCACGGCCTGTGAGCGCGCTCGCCATCGTCCCCAGTGTGCGGAGGTTCAGTCGATGAGCACGATCAGTCAGGTCCTCGCCCGCGAGATCATGGACTCGCGCGGCAATCCCACGGTTGAATGCGAAATCACGCTCTCGAGTGGTGCCCGGGGCCGTGCGGCCGTGCCCTCCGGCGCGTCGACCGGCAGCCGGGAGGCGATCGAGCTGCGCGACCGGGATCCGAAGCGTTACGGCGGCAAGGGCGTGCTGGCCGCGGTCGGCAACGTCAACGGCGAGCTGCGGGCAGTACTCGTGGGCCGTGCCGTCGACGACCAGGCGGCGCTCGATGCGCTCCTTATCAGCACCGATGGCACCGAAACCAAGGCACGCCTCGGCGCCAACGCGCTGCTCGCCGCATCGCTTGCCATCGCCCACGCGCGTGCCGCCGACCGCGGCGTCGGCCTGTGGCGCGATCTGGCGGGCCCTGCGACC
>CAITAM010000191.1 GCA_903890265.1 uncultured Pseudomonadota bacterium
CCTCGCCGAGCAGCAGGTGCAGGTGCTCGGCGTTGTCCATGTCGAGTTCGGACAGCAGGTCCGGCAGCGGCACGACCTCGTGCGTGGCGAGCTTCGCGTACTCGCGCTCGAGGATCTCGCGCCCGGCCTGGCGGTTGGCGCCTTCGTCCTGGCGGCGGAAGAAGCTGCGGACCTTCGCCCGCGCGGACTTCGTGGCGAGGAAGCCCAGGCTCTCGACCAGCCAGTCGCGTGACGGCTGCGGGTGCTTGCCCGTAATGATCTCGACCGAATCGCCGTTCTGCAGCTTCGTGTCGAGCGTGACCAGCCGGCCGTTGACCTTGGCGCCGCGGCAGCGGTGACCGAGATCGGTGTGCAGGTGGTACGCGAAATCGACCGGCGTCGCGCCGGCCCCGAGTTCCGTCACGTCACCGCGCGGGCTGAAGACGTAGACGCGCTCGGCAAAGAGGTCGGTGGCGAGGCGCTGCAGGGGGTCGCGCGGCGTCTCCTCGCCGGTGGGTTGCGGCGCGAGGAGCAGCCGCAACTGCTCGAGCTTGCGTTCGTACGCGACGTCCCGCGCGGTGCCTTCCTTGTAGCGCCAGTGGGCGGCGAGACCGAGTTCCGAGCGTTCATGCATGTCGTGGGTTCGGATCTGTACCTCGAGCGTGCGGCCGCCATCGGCATGCACGGCGGTATGGATCGAGCGGTAGCCGTTCGCCTTCGGAGTCGCGATGTAGTCGTCGAACTCGCCGGCGATATAGGGCCACAGGCTGTGCACCACGCCGAGTGCCGCGTAGCAGTCGGCGATGGAGGCCACCAGAATGCGCACCGCGCGCACGTCATAGACCTGCTCGAAGGCGAGGGCCTTGGTGCGCATCTTGCGCCAGATGCTGTAGATGTGTTTCGGGCGACCCTCGACGCTCGCCTCGATGCCGGCCTCGGCGAGCTGCCCGGCGAGTTTTTCACGGATCGCGGCGATGTAGCTTTCGCGGTCGGCGCGCCGCTCGTTGAGCGCGGCCGCGATCCGCCGGTAGTCGTCCGGCCAGAGGTAGCGGAACGCGTAGTCCTCCAGCTCCCATTTAAGCGCAGCGAGGCCGAGGCGGTTGGCGAGCGGTGCGTACAGGGCCTCGGTCTCTGCCGCGAGGCGTCGCTGCACGGCCACGTCGTCGCTTCGCGCGGCGCGCAGCAGCGACAGGCGCTCGGCGATGAGCGCGAGCACGAGCCTCGGGTCCGTCACGAGGGCAAGGAGCATGCGACGCAGGCCCTCGGCCTGCGCGGCCGACAGCGCGGCCGGGGGAGTCGTCGCCGCGCTGCGCTCGCCGGGCACGCGCGTGGCGAGCGCCCCGAGTTCGAGGCGGCCGAGGCGGGTGAGCGCATCCGCGAGGCTGACCAGCGCCGGGTCGAGCGCCGCCTGCGCGGCGGCGAGGGTTACCGTACCGGCGGCAAGGTGCTCCTTCAGGTAGACCGCGGCGAGCAGCGTGGGCTCCGGATCGTACGCGGCGACGGTCGCTGCAATGGCGCGCGCGCGTCCGTCGGCCGCGGCTCGGGTGCTCTCGTCGGCCCCGCCCGGCAGGGCCGCGGCGTCACCGTCCGCCGCGGGTCGCGCGAGGAGCGCGCGCACGGTCGCCTCGGCCGCGGCCAGCAGCGGCTCGTGCGTCTTTGGTACGGCGGTGCGGGTCGTTTCCACGGCGGTCGGGAGCGGGCGATTCAACACCCGGTGGTGAGTTTACCGGTATCATACGCACTTGTTTTCGAGCGGGTCCGGCGCGTGTCCGGGCCTCCTGCCTGCCAACCTGACGTAGAGGTTCATGCGCGCGACCCGGCGGAGTTCATGGCGGAGTTTCGATCCGGCGGCGGCGCGGCGCCCG
>CAITAM010000192.1 GCA_903890265.1 uncultured Pseudomonadota bacterium
ATAACCGCGGTGAGGGCGGGGCACTGGCGCTGATGGCACTCGTGATAGGCGAGGGCAAGTTCCAGCGCCCGGCGCTCATTGCGACCCTCGCGCTGCTCGGTTGTGCGCTCTTCTACGGCGACGGCTGCATAACACCCGCGGTATCGGTGCTGTCGGCGATCGAGGGCCTGCAGGTAGCAGAGCCCACTCTCTCCCGCGCGGTCGTGCCGCTGGCTGTCATTTGCCTGCTGGTCCTGTTTGCGTTCCAGCGCCACGGGACCGGGGCGATCGGCAAGCTTTTTGGTCCTATCATGCTGCTGTGGTTCCTGTGTCTTGCGCTGCTCGGCGTGCGCAACATCGTGCAGGCGCCGTTCGTTCTTGCCGCGATGAACCCCTGGTACGCGGCCAGTTTCGTTATCAGCCACCGCACCGTGTCGTTCGCGGTCCTCGGGGCCGTGTTCCTCGCGGTCACGGGGGGCGAGGCGCTGTATGCGGACCTCGGTCACTTTGGCCGCGAGCCGATTCGCCTCGCCTGGCTGTGCGTTGCGTGGCCGGCGCTGGTGCTCAATTATTTCGGTCAGGGAGCGCTGATACTCACCAACCCGGCGGCCCTTGAGAACCCTTTCTACCTGCTCGCTCCGCCGTGGGCGCTTCTGCCGCTCGTGATCCTGGCGACCGCGGCGACGATCATCGCGTCCCAGGCGGTTATCTCGGGAGTCTTCTCGATCACTCAGCAGGCGGAGCACCTCGGATTCCTGCCCCGTATCCGCGTGTTGCAGACGTCCGATACGTCGATCGGGCAGATTTACGTGCCGTCGGTTAACTGGATCCTTTGTGCGGCGACTGTCGGGCTCGTACTCGCGTTCCGTTCTTCTGACGCCCTGACCGATGCCTACGGCATTGCCGTCGCCGGCACCATGGTGATTCAGACGGCGCTGCTCGTCACGTTGTTGTTTGGTCGATGGAACCAGCCAAAGGAACGACTGTTTCTGCTGGTGGCGCTGCCGATGGGCCTCGTCGACCTGCTGTTTTTCGCTGCAAATGCCGAGAAAATTCCGACGGGTGGCTGGTTTCCGGTGCTTTTCGGGTTCTGTGTCTTTGTCGTGATGCGAACCTGGATGCGCGGGCGAACGGTGGTCAGCGAGCAGATGCGCCGGCAGGAGCGGTCGATCCAGAGCTTTCTTGCGGAAATCGAACGTGATCCGCCCCAGAGGGTGCCTGGAATTGCCGTATTCATGAGCGGCAACAACCAGGGAATTCCCCGGACGCTAGCGCGCAATACGCGCTACAACGGCGTGCTTCACGCCCACACCATCCTGATGTCGGTTACGACGGCGCGCATTCCGCGGGTACCGCGCGGTGGGAAAATCAAGATTTCCCGGATCGCCGATGGCATTGACCGCGTGGAGACACAGGTTGGTTTCATGGAGCGTCCGGACGTGCCGCGCCTGCTGCGTGACGCGGAGAAGGCCGGCCTTGGGTATCGCACGGACAATGCCGCCTACTTCCTTGGACGCGACGAGATAGTCATCGCGAGCCCGCGCGGCATGGCGCGCTGGCGCAAGTACTTGTTCATGTTCCTGGCCAGGAATTCGGAGTTTGCCGGTGCGCACTTCGGTATTCCGCCGGAGAGAATCATCGAGCTCGGCGGGCAGGTCCAGATCTAGGGGTTAGGGGGAACGATGGCTGCGGGAAGCAAGGCGCTGGCCAATCGGATTCTGCGGGGCCTGCTGATCGGCGCCTTGCTCGGCGTTGCCGTGCTCACCGTCGGCGAAAGGGTGCCGGCAGTGCTCACGTTCGCGCAGCAGACCGCAGTCTGGGTCCTCGATCCGTTGGGCCAGATCTTCCTGCGGATGCTTTTTTTCGTCGTCATCCCTCTCGTTTTCGTTCTTCTGTGCGGGGCGGTGCTCAGTCTTGGCGGATCCGGTCAGCTCGGCCCGATCGCCTTACGGACCTTCCCTTTGTTTTTCCTGAACATGGCGATTGCCGTGACGATCGGGCTCGTGATGATGAACGTCGTTCGGCCCGGCGAGCGGATGGACCTCGCGACGCGCGAACACTTAATGGCCGAATACGGGGGCAGCCATGCGGCGCCCGCGGCGGTAGCGGGTTCCTTCACGCCCGGCTCCGTCGTCGACATGCTCATGCCGCGAAACCTGTTCGGTGCGTTCATCGGCAACCGGCGGGATGCGCTGGGCGAGGTCCTGCCGCTTATCCTGTTCGCGATTCTCGTGGGTGTCTCTGCAACTCGGCTGGCCGATGAGAGACGCGAGCGGTTACGTGAGGGGCTGGCGACCGTTGCGGAGCTCATGACCGGTATCGTGCACATGGCGCTGCAGCTCGCGCCCTATGCGGTGCCGGCCATGATCTTCAGCGTCGTGGTCAAGGCCGGCGTCGATGTGCTGCTCGCCCTTGGCCTGTTCGTGATCGGATGTGGCGGCGCTTTGCTCCTGCACCTGTTCGGGACGATGTCGCTGTGGCTCAGGTTTCTTACGGACCGCAGCCCGGTAGAAACGTTCCGCAGCATGCGCGAGGCACTCATCACGGCGTTTTCCACCAGCTCGAGCACGGCCACGTTACCGACTGCCCTGACGGTTGCCCGCGAGCGGCTCGGTATCAGCGATGCCACCAGCGGGTTCGTGCTGCCGCTCGGCACCACCATGAACACCAGCGGGTCGGCGCTCTACGAGGGCTGCGTGGTGCTGTTCGTTGCCCAGGTATTCGGCGTGCACCTGTCGCTCGGTGCTCAGGTCAGTCTGCTGTTGATGTCGGTAGTGACTGCGACGGCTGTCGCCGGCATCCCCGGCGGTTCACTTCCGCTGATCGCCGGCCTGCTGACGACCTTTGGCATTCCGCCGGAGGGCATCGGCATTGTTCTTGGGGCGGACCGACTGCTCGACATGACGCGCACCATGGTCAGCGTGGGCTCTGATATCGTCACCTGCGCAGTCGTAGATCACGGCCTGAAGCGCAGTCAGCGCGGCTAGCTCGCGGTTCTTTGCACAACTTTGCCGCTGCCCGTAGGTCACGCTGGCGGGCGACGGGCAAACTTTGCTGGCAAATCGTTAATACCCAGATAACACACGGCGGGTCCGATGCAGTTCACCGATTTCCCCCGCGGCCGGCTTTTGGTGCTCGCCGTGCTGCTCGCAGTTGCCACGGCCATGACGGGCTGCCAGCGCAAGCCGGCGGCGGCGTCCGACGGCTCCGCGCCGGCTACTGGAACGAAGACGTGGGGCGGGGCCAAGGGTGGCCCGGCGGATGCTGCCGCAAGGCCCGTCCCTGTCGGGCTCGGTGTCCTGACCAAGGAGGACCTGCCGGTTTCCATTACGGCACTTGGAACCGTGACGCCCGTCGCGACTGTCACGGTCAAGCCGCGCGTGGATGGGCAGATCGTCCGGCTGAATTTTACCGAGGGTCAGACGGTGCACGCCGGCGACCTGCTCGCGGAAATCGATCCGCGACCGTTCAACGTCCAGTACGACCAGGCGGCGGGGCAGCTCAACCGGGACCGCGCTCTCCTCGAGACCGCGAAGCTTGATCTGGCGCGCTACCGGCTGCTCTTCAGCCAGGACTCGATTGCGAAGCAGCAGGTGGATTCACAGGAGAGTCTCGTCCGGCAGTACGAGGGCAGTATCAAGACCGATGAGGCCAATGTGGCTAGCGCGAGGCTGCAGCAGACCTACGCCAAAGTGACAGCGCCGGTGAGCGGGCGGGTGGGGCTGCGTCAGGTCGATCTCGGCAATGTCGTTCACGCCGCGGACGCGACGGGGCTCGTCGTGATTACTCAGCTCAAACCGATCACGGTCGTTGGTACCGTACCGGAGGACCGACTGCCTGCCCTGATGAAGCGTCTGCTCGCGCACGAGCCAATTCCCGTGGAGGCATACGACAGGACCAATGCGACCCGACTCGCGTCCGGCGTGCTGCTGACCGTGGACAACCAGATCGACGTCGCCACCGGCACCGTCAAAGTCAAAGCCCAGTTCGCCAATGACGACCTGTCGCTGTTTCCGAACCAGTTCGTGAACCTGAAGGTACAGTACGGCAGCCTGCCGAACGTCACCGTTGCGCCGACGTCGGCCGTTCAGCAGGGACCGGACGGCTCCTTTGTCTATGCCGTCGGGGAGGATTCGACGGTGCACCTGTCTGCCGTCAAGGTCCTGTCGACGGTGGGCGAGAGGACGGCGATCGACACGCCATTGGCCCCCGGTACTCAGGTCGTGGTCGACGGAATCGACCGACTGAAAGACGGCGCGAAGGTCAGGGGAAGTGCCCCGCCAACCGGCGCCCCGGCCGGGACCACGAGTCCCCGAAAGAAAAAGCCGCAGTAAGCGAACCGACGTGCGCACCAACCCGTCCGCGATCTTCATCGAGAGGCCGGTCGCGACCTCGCTCCTGATGGTGGCGATCGTGCTGGCAGGTCTCTTCGCGTTTCGCTGGCTGCCGCTCTCCGCGCTGCCGGAGGTTGATTACCCGACGATACAGGCAGTTACCCTGTATCCGGGGGCCAGTCCGGAGGTCACGGCGTCAGCCATCACGGCGCCACTCGAGCGCCAGTTCGGCCAGATTCCGGGTCTGAAGCAAATGAGTTCGACGAGCTCCGGCGGCGCATCCATCATCACGATGCAGTTCGCGCTGAGCATGAGCCTTGACGTGGCGGAGCAGGAAGTGCAGGCGGCGATCAATGCCGCAGCGACGCTGCTGCCGACGGACCTGCCGTCGCCGCCCATATACAACAAAGTCAATCCCGCGGACGCACCCGTCGTCACTCTCGCGGTGACCTCGCCAACGCTGCCGTTGCATGAAGTAGAGGATCTGGTCGACACGCGTCTTGCGCAGAAGCTTTCACAGATTAGTGGCGTAGGTCTCGTCAGCCTCTCTGGCGGTCGGCGCCCGGCAGTACGCATTCAGGTAAATCCAGTGGCGCTCGCCGCCAAGAGCCTTTCGATCGAGGACGTTCGCACCGCCGTCACTTCGGCGAACGTGAATCTGCCGAAGGGTAACTTTGACGGCCCCACGCGCGCACAGACACTCTCGGCCAATGACCAGATGACGAGCGCCGACGAGTATGCGCAGCTCGTCATCGCCTACCGCGACGGAGCTCCGGTGCGAATCCGTGACATCGGTCGCGCCGTGAACGATGCCGAAAACATTCGCATCGGCGCATGGAAGGACAAGACCCCGGCAATCATAGTGAACGTCCAGCGCCAGCCCGGCGCCAATGTCATCGAGGTCGTGGACCGGATCAAGTCCCTGCTGCCGACCCTGACGGAGGGACTCCCGGCGTCGGTGACGGTCACCATCCTTACCGACCGCACGACGACTATCCGCGCCTCCGTCCACGACGTCGAGATGGAGCTGCTGCTGGCCGTTGTACTGGTCGTGCTGGTCATCTTCGCCTTCCTGCGCGACCCGTGGGCGACCCTGATACCGAGTCTTGCGGTCCCCGTGTCGTTGATCGGTACCTTCGGTGCGCTCTATCTGCTCGGTTTCAGCATCAATAACCTCACCCTGATGGCGCTGACAATCGCGACGGGATTCGTCGTCGATGATGCAATCGTCATGATCGAGAACGTCGCAAGGTACGTGGAGCAGGGCGCTTCGCCGACGGAAGCGGCGCACAAGGGCTCGGCCCAGATCGGCTTCACCATCATTTCCCTGACGGTATCGCTGCTGGCGGTTCTCATCCCACTGTTGTTCATGGGAGACGTGGTCGGCCGGCTGTTCCGCGAATTCGCGATCACGCTCGCGATTGCGATCATGATCTCTGCCGTCGTATCGCTGACGCTCACGCCGATGCTCTGCGCCAAGCTGCTGAAGCCCGAAGCGGCGCAGCACCACGGCAGGCTCGCCAAACTCTGTGAAGCCGCTTTCGACTGGTCGCTTCGCCAATACGCACGGTCTCTTGAGTGGGTCCTGAAGCACCAGCAGATAACCCTGTTGGTCGCGCTGGGCACCCTCGTCCTGACGGTGCTCCTCTACATCGTCATTCCCAAGGGTTTCTTCCCTGTACAGGATACGGGCGTCATCCAGGGCATCTCGGTCGCTGACCAGTCCGTCTCCTACGCGGCGATGGCGCAGCGTCACGAGCGTCTCGCGGACGCGGTGCTGGCCGACCCGGCCGTAGAAAGCCTGAGCTCGTTCATCGGCGTCGATGGAATCAACACCACGCTCAACAGCGGCCGATTCCTGATAAACCTGAAACCGCAGGCCCAGCGCGCGGATTCGGCTGCCGACGTCGGACGCCGGCTGGCCTCGCGCCTCGCGAACGACGTTCCCGGAATCACGCTCTACCTTCAGCCGGTTCAGGATCTGACCATCGACGACTCGATCGGTCGTGGCCAGTACCAGTTCACCCTGCAAGCGACGGATCCGGCCCTCCTCGGTACCTGGGTGCCGAGGCTCGTTGCCCGCCTGCAGGGCGTCGCGCAACTGGCCGGCGTGACGAGCGACTACCAGGACCGTGGCTTGCAGGCCTATATCGATATCGATCGCGATACGGCGGCAAGATTCGGTATCACGGCGGCCGCGATCGACAACGTGCTTTACAGCGCCTATGGCCAGCGGCTGGTGTCGACCATCTTCAACCAGGCGAATCAGTACAGGGTCGTGCTGGAAGTGGGGGAGAGGTGGCGCCAGGGTCCGGACGGGCTTGGCGCCCTGTATATTCCGTCCTCGACCGGCACGGCCGTGCCGCTGTCCACGATCGCCAAGATCACCGAGCGCTCAGGGCCCCTGTCGATTGGCCACCTCGGCCAGTTCCCCAGCGCGAACATCTCGTTCAACCTAGCACCCGGGGTCTCGCTGGGCGAGGCGGTGCAGCAGATTGAGACGGCAGAAACCGAGCTTGGCATGCCGGCCTCGATGCAGACGACGTTCCAGGGCGCGACGCTCGCCTTTCGCGCCACCGCCAAGTCGGAAATTCTGCTGATTATTGCGGCCATCGTCGTGATGTACATCGTGCTCGGCGTTCTTTACGAGAGCTACATTCATCCGATCACGATCCTGTCCACGCTGCCATCGGCGGGCGTCGGTGCCTTGCTAGCGCTGATGATTTCACGGACCGATCTCGGCGTGATCGGCATCATCGGAATCATCCTGCTGATCGGCATTGTCAAGAAGAACGCCATCATGATGATCGATTTCGCGCTTGAGGCGGAGCGGGTGGAGGGGAAAGCGCCGCTGGAAGCAATCCATCAGGCGTGCCTGCTGCGTTTCAGGCCCATCCTGATGACGACGCTCGCGGCACTTCTCGGTGCGTTGCCGCTGATGATTGGCACGGGCGTGGGTGCGGAGCTCCGTCATCCTCTCGGCATCACCATGGTCGGCGGGCTTATCGCCAGTCAGGCGCTCACGCTCTTTACCACGCCAGTGATCTACCTTGCGTTTCACCGCTGGGTCGCGCGCTTCGATCCGGCGCCGGTCCCCGACGACGACGGGATTGCTGCGGGATGAACCTCTCGGCCCCTTTCATCCGCAGGCCTGTCGCCACGACGCTGCTGACGGCGGGAATCGTGCTGCTTGGGTTTGTCGCTTACCGCTTACTTCCGGTGGCGCCACTGCCGCAGGTGGATTTCCCGACGATCGCTGTGCAGGCGTCACTCCCGGGTGCCTCCCCGGATACGATTGCGACCAGCGTTGCGACCCCGCTCGAACGCTCGCTGGGACGTATCGCGGGGCTGACCGAGATGACCTCGTCGAGTTCGCTCGGCAGCACGCGGGTGATCCTGCAGTTCGACCTGTCGCGAAGCATCGATGGTGCCGCGCGCGACGTGCAGGCGGCAATCAACGCCGCCCGCGCACTGCTGCCGACGGGCCTGCCGGGCAATCCGACCTACCGCAAGGTCAATCCCGCCGATCCGCCGATTCTGATCCTCGCGCTCACGTCACCCACCCGGTCACGCGGTCAGTTGTACGACGCGGCGTCGACCGTGCTGGCGCAGAAGTTGGCCCAAGTACAGGGCATCGGCCAGGTGCAGGTCGGCGGCAGCTCGCTTCCGGCGGTTCGTGTCGACCTGAACCCGACGGCGCTGGCTGCCAATGGCATTTCACTCGATCAGGTGCGGACCGCCCTGGCGGGAAGCAACGCCAACCGCCCGAAGGGTTCGCTCGAGGAGGGCGACAAACGCTGGCAGATCTACGCCAACGATCAGGCGCGTGTCGCTGCCGATTTCCGCCCACTGATCATCGCATTCAGAAATGGGGCGCCGGTAAGACTGTCCGACGTGGCGACGGTGACCGATTCGGTGCAGGACACGCGCAATGCCGGACAGGCTAACGGCAAGCCGGCGGTGCTCCTGCTCATCAACCGACAGCCGGGCGCCAACATCGTGGACACCGTGGATCGGGTCAGGGCGCTGTTGCCTCAACTGCGCGCGTCGATTGCGGCGGATATTTCCCTTGAGGTGATGATCGACCGGACGCCGACGATCCGCGCTGCATTACGGGATATCGAGAAGACGCTGGTCATCGCAACGGTGCTCGTAGTGCTCGTGGTGTTCGCGTTTCTCCGCTCCGTTCGGGCGACGATCATTCCGGCGGTTGCGATCCCGGTGTCGCTGTGCGGCACGTTCTGCGTGATGTGGGCTCTGGGCTACAGCCTTAACAACCTCAGCCTGATGGCGATTACCGTCGCCACGGGCTTCGTCGTCGATGATGCCATCGTCGTCGTCGAGAACGTCATGCGCTATCGGGAAATGGGCCGTGGCGCGCTGGAGGCGGCGCTCGTGGGCGCCCGGGAGGTCGGGTTTACCGTGATTTCGATCAGCATTTCGCTGGTCGCAGTTTTCATCCCGATCCTCTTCATGGGCGGCATTCTCGGTCGCTTCTTCAGGGAGTTTGCCGTCACCCTGTCCGCCGCCGTGCTGGTGTCCATGGTGGTGTCGCTGACGCTCACGCCAATGATGTGTGCGCGTATCCTCAAAAAAGATGCGCCGGCGCGGGAGCCGGGGCCATTGGCTGGCTGGCTGCGCGTGCGCGCGGAACGGTTCTACACGGCGCTTGTCGGCGGCTACGACCGGTCACTCGGCTGGGCGCTCGACCATGGTGTCATCGTCATGCTCAGTCTGGCGGCGACCGTCGGGCTGAATTTCTACCTCTACGCCATCGTGCCGAAGGGCTTCTTTCCCCAACAGGACGTGGGGCGAATCGTCGGCGGTATCCAGGGCGATCAGAGTATTTCCTTCCAGCTCATGCAAAAGAAGTTTTCCGAGTTTATCGCGCTCGTACAGAAGGATCCGGCCGTCGCGAACGTTGTCGGCTTCACGGGTGGTGGTCAGGTGAACAGCGGGACCATTTTCATTGCCCTGACGCCGATCTCGAGCGGCAGGCCGTCGGTCGACGCGGTGCTGGCGCGGCTGAGGCCGCAGCTCGGGAAAGTGGCGGGTGCGAACCTGTTCCTGCAGCCTGTCAGCGACGTACGGATCGGTGGTCGGCCAAGCAACGCGGCGTACCAGTACACCCTGCAGTCAGACAACCTGACGGACCTCGCGACGTGGGAGCCGCGCATCCGTGCCGCACTGACTTCTATCCCTGAACTCGTCGATGTGAACACCGATCAGCAGGACAAGGGGCTAGAGCTGAAACTTGTCATGCAGCGGGACGCGGCACAGCGCTACGGCATCGCCGCGAAGGACATCGACAGCGCGCTGGCCGACAGTTTCAGCCAGGCCCAGGTGTCCGTCATTTATTTCCCGCTGAACCAGTACCACGCCGTGATGGGCGTGGATCCGGCTTTCGCGACCGACCCGTCGGCGTTGCAGTCGGTCTACGTGCCGGGTGCGAACGGTCGGATGGTGCCGCTGAGCGCCCTTACCACCGTGGTCCCGGTCAACTCCAAGCTGGCCGTCAACCACCAGGGGCAGTTCGCGGCCTCAACCATTTCGTTCAATCTCACCGGCGGCGCGTCGCTCGGTACCGCGGCCAAGAAAATCGCGGAGAAGATGCAGGAAATCGGCGTTCCACGCTCGGTTCGGGGCGGATTCCAGGGCGTGGCGCAGGCCTTCCAGTCGTCGCTCGCCAGCGAGCTGTCGCTCATTCTCCTCGCGGTCCTGTCCGTCTACATCGTGCTCGGCATTCTGTACGAGAGCTACCTGCACCCACTGACCATCCTCTCCACGCTTTTCTCGGCGGGCATTGGCGCGGTGCTCGCGCTGCTTGCGACCCACACGGAGTTCAATCTGATCGGCGCGATCGGGGTGGTGCTGCTGATCGGCATCGTCAAGAAGAACGCGATCCTGATGGTTGATTTCGCTCTGGTGGCGGAGCGCGGCGGGCTGCCCCCCCGGGAAGCGATCCGGCAGGCCTGTCTGGTCCGGTTCCGGCCGATTCTGATGACCACGCTGGCGGCGATGTTCGGTGCAGTGCCGCTCGCCATCGGCCACGGCGACGGTGCCGAGCTTCGCAATCCCCTTGGCATAGCGGTCGTCGGCGGGTTGTTCTTGAGCCAGGTTCTGACCCTCTACACGACGCCGCTGGTCTACCTCTACCTTGAGCGCCTGTCCGCGCTGGTACGTCGACCGGGTCGCGGCAGGCGAATGCTCACTGAGGTTGCCGGATGATGAAGATGCCCCCGTCACAGTCACGGCTGCACCTCGGTGCGGCCCTGTTCGGACTCGCCGCCGCCGGTTGTGCGGTGGGGCCGGATTACCGCCGTCCCGACGTTGCGGCGCCCGCAGCCTTCAAGGAAGCAGCGTCGTGGCAGCTTGCCACGCCGCGCGATGAGACCGTGCGCGGTGCGTGGTGGGAGATATACCGCGATCCGGTGTTGAATAGTCTTGAGCAGCGGGCGACGAAGGGCAATCAGAGCATTCTCGCGGCCGACGCGGCCTACCGTGCGGCGGCGGCGATTGCCCGTCAGGCGGAGGCGTCGTTGTGGCCGACCCTTGGCGCGTCGGCCGGGATCACGCGATCGCAGCAGGCCGTGGGCACCGCGCGCGCCAACAGCATTCAGTCGGCCCCTACCTCGGGACTCAACAATCTCCGCACGGCCGAGTTGACCGCGAGCTGGGAGGTTGATCTCTGGGGAGGGTTGCGGCGCAGCGCCGAGAGCAGTCGCGCGTCCGCCGCGGCCACGCTTGGAGACTATGAGGCGGCAAAGCTCAGTCTCGCCGCGGAGCTGGCCGTTGACTATTTCGACTTGCGGGTCGCCGATGCGACACAGGGGTTCCTTAACGAGACGGTCGCAGGCTACGAGCGTTCGCTGAAGATCAGCCAGAATCAGTACGCGGCGGGTATCGTCGGCCGCGTCGATGTGGCGGAAGCCGAGACACAGCTGGCCTCCACGCGGGCACAGGCGATCGACGTCGGGATCCAGCGCGCGCAGCTCGAGCACGCGATTGCGGTGCTGATTGGAGTACCGCCAGCTGAGTTCTCAGTGGCCGTTGACCCCGCATGGACAGCGCCTAGTCCGGACGTTCCTCTGGGCGTTGCCGGTGACCTGCTCGAGCGTCGGCCTGACATCGCCGCCGCGGAGCGGCGTGTCGTTGCCGCCAATGCGCAGGTCGGCGTGGCAAGCGCCGCCTGGTTTCCGACGCTGACGCTCAACGCGACAGGCGGGTACCAGTCGGTGGCGGCGAGCCAGTGGTTTTCACTGCCAAACCGGTTCTGGTCCGTCGGGCCGGAGCTTGCCGAGACCCTGTTTGATGCGGGCCGCCGTCGTGCGGTCAGCGCGCAGGCCCGGGCCGCGTACGATCAGGCCGTCGCGAATTACCGGCAGACAACGCTCCAGGCGTTTCAGGACGTTGAGGACTCGCTCGTCTCGCTTCGCGTGCTCAAAGACGAGATCGCCACGCAGGACATGGCGGTAAAGAGTGCCCGCGAGGCGGCGAGGCTGACGCTCAACCAGTACAAGGCGGGCACCGTGAGCTACCTTAGCGTCGTCACGGTGCAAGAGACGGCCCTGCAGAACGAGCGTGCCGCGATCTCGCTCATCGGTCGCCAGCTGGCGGGCAGCGTCGGTCTCGTCCGCGGGCTCGGGGGCGGCTGGCGGGCAGAGGACCTAAACGCCGCCAAATGAATACGTGGCGCCGAGCCAGGCGCCGCGCGGCGTTCCGACGCTGCGAAACTGGGTCGGCAGGGGCTCGCCGATCGTAACCTCGGTGACGCCCGTGGTGACGCCGTACGGTGCACCGGGCACGGTTGATCCGCCATCGGGGACGTTGGACACCGGACCGGGGCCCGACGTCGAGGGGGGCAGGGTGATCGGTACGGGGCTTACGTAGTTACCGCTCGAGCCGGCAAAGTAGTTCGTCCCGAGAACGCCGAACGTCGAGTAGCGTCGGTCGAAGAGGTTGCTCACCCGGGCATAAAGGCTCAGCCGGCGACTGGCGGCATACCGCGCATCCAGGTTGACCACGGCGAAGCCCGGCATGGGTCCGCGCGCATCCTGGTTGTTCTCGTCGCCCCGGGCATACTGCGACGACTGCGCCTGGACCTCCGCTCCGATACCGAAATTACTATCGACATCGAGATCGACGCGGACCCGCACGTTGTGGCGGGGCACGCCCGGCAGACGGTCACCGGGGTGCACGTTGATGGTGCCGCCACTGGCGTCGATGCTGCACGGTCCCGCGGCGCCGCAGACCACGGAGGCAGGCATGTTCGACGAGTTGTTCGGACTGAAGATCTCGAGTGGTGACCGGAAGGTAGCGTCGGTAAACGCGTAGTGGAAGGCCGTGCGCAGGCGTCCGCGGCGGCCGTTGAGGCCAAGTTCGAGACCCTGCCGCCGGGTGGCGCCGATATTCTGGAAATAGCCGCTGTTGATCGAGCCGGCACCCGCACCGACAAACTGAATGTCATCGAGCAGCGTCGTCCTGAACACGGCCACATTCCATTCGAGCGCGCCGCCAAGCCTGCCATCGAGGCCCACCTCAAAGGACTGCGCCCGCACGGCTTTCAGTGGCGGATCGGAGACGAAGGCATTGGGCAGCTGGCACGGGGCGCTTGGGTTCGCGCAGGTCGACTCAACGGGGCTCGGCACGCGCATCGCCTCGCCGTAGTTGGCGTAGCCCCGGACAAGCGGCGACATCTGCCAGGACAGGCCGGCTGCCGGCAGCCAGCGCGAGTAGGTGTCGTCACCGTTATTGGCACTGCCCAGCAGGTCGTTCAGTTGCGTGTGGGCGCGGCTGTAGCGCGTCGTGAGGCTCAAGCTCACCCGGTCGGTGAGGCGGACGACGTCGTTGGCATAGATTCCCTTCAGCTCATTCATCGCGGTCAGGTGGGTGCTGAGCACCGTGGCTTCGAGAGAATAGGTATTTCGGGCAAAGCCGGCGGCCTGGTCCTGCTGGGTAAACTCCGTGTGACCCCGCTCCCATTCGGCGCCGACCGTGAGGCTGTGCCTGGACCCGAGCAGCGCGGCATCCCGCGACGCCTGAACGCTGGCGCCCGGGCGGCGCTGGGCGATGTGGTCGATCACATTCTGGGTCGCCGAGTTCGACACGCTGACCACGGAGGTCGGGTCGAATCCGCCATTGACGTTGCTGTTCACGGATTGGGTACTGAGCTGCCGGTAATGCACGGTACCGGCCAGCGTCCAGGCATCGGCAATGATCGTGCGGCCCTTGAGATTGACGGTGAAGAGCCGGTTGTCGGTCTCATCCGGATAGGTATAGGCCTGGGACGGGTTATCGAGAAACGAAACGGGAATGGTCTGGTTGCCGAACAGGTCCGACGTCGCGGCAGTGACGCTCAGGCTGACATCGGCGTTGGCGAGGCGCCGGCCGACCTGGGCGAAGGCATGCTGCAGGGTGCTCGGATTCTGCTGGCCCCAGCCCCGGTCCTGGTACCGATCTGCGGTCGCGTAGTAGTCAGTGTCACCGCTGATGCCACCGAGCTCCGCGCTGCACGCCTGGCGTGCAAACGACCCTGCCGTGCATTCCAGCGACCCGCCGCGGCTGTTGAAGCCGCGCTTGGTGGTGATGGAGATGGCGCCTGCCAGGGTATTGAGGCCATAGACCGGATTTGAACCCGGGATGATCGCCAGCTCCGAGAGCGCATTGGGCGAAATAAGGTCCCAGCTCACCGTATCGCCAAACGCCTCGTTGATCCGGACGCCGTCGATGTAGACCGAGATACCCTGCGGCGTGCCGAGCACCGGCGAGGCAGCGAAGCCGCGGTACGTCACGTCGCGCTGAAACGGATTGCCCTGCGTGTCGTTGACGTTCACGCCGGTGGCGGCGGAATTGAGGACTTCGCCCATTTCGTGCTCGTGCAGGCGGGCCACGTCCTCGTGGCTTATGCGCTGCACGTGGATGGGTACGAGGTCTGCCGGCACGCCGATGCCCGGGAACAACCCGGTAGCGACCACCTCGACCTCGGGGAGCGCTTTGGCGGCGGCCGGTGCCGGCACCGTGTCGTCGGCGCGGCTCACGGGGACCGGGCCGAGCGCCAGCGCTCCGGTGGCAAGCCAGAGCTTCCCGGCAGCGAACATAACCAGTCGAGGTGCCAGAGCGGCCCGTAGCCTGAACAGGTGCGCCGGTAGGTCCATGGCCGGTATTCTTTCATTCGCGAGCGCCGGGTGCGCGCGTGCCATCGTCGTCGTGCCGGGATTTTTTCCCGATCTGGTCGGATCCGGTGGAAGTTGTGACACAGGTGGGGAATCGTTGTGGACATGAAACCCGCTAACGGTGCCGTCCAGGTCCACGATCCGTCCAGTTCGGCCCGGCAGGACCTGCTGGTCTCCGCGGCAGCCGGGCTCCTCATGGTCTGGATCGGTGCAAGGCTGAATCTGGGCGAGCGGGTGGCGTCAGCGCTCAGTGGCGCCGAGATCCTGCAGCTTGACGAGTGGCCGCTCGCGCTCCTGGTGGCGATGCTCTCCATGCTCTGGTTCGCCGTGCAGCGTACGCGCGCGGCGACCCGCGCGCGC
>CAITAM010000193.1 GCA_903890265.1 uncultured Pseudomonadota bacterium
CGTTCATGATCTCGGTCGTCGATGCCAACGGCCAGCGCATCGGCGGCTTGCATCAGAACTGGATGCAGGTGCGCGCCGGCGAGGTCAAGACCTGCAACGGCTGCCATACACCCGGTCACAGCGCGCCTGGCGCCACGACGCTGTCGCACGGCCGATCCGGCCTGTACCCAGCGCTTAACCCGGGCGCGCCCACCGCCGGACAGCCGTTCCCCAACACCGATCCCGCACTGCTGGGCGCCGCCGGCGCAGTTGCCGGTCGCACGATGGCGGAGGAGCGGGCAAGAGTCGGGTGTACGTCGACTCAGGTGACCGGAACGCTGGCCGACTGCGCGTACCTGCGCCCGTCGGTGGATATCCTCTTCACCGACGTATGGACGTCACCGGCGCTGGCTCGCGGACCCGATCCGGCGATCGCACTCAAGTACTCGGCACTCAGCACGCCCGCGCCGCTGTCGGCGACGTCCATCAACTGCGAAACAACCTGGTCCGCTCAGTGTCGGATCGTCGTCCACTACCCCACCCACATCGCGCCCCTGTGGACGGTGTCCCGGCAGGTTACCGACAGCACTGGGGCCGTCACCGCGGACCGTACCTGCGTTACCTGTCACAGCCGCAAGGACGCCACCGGCAAACCCCAGGTACCCGCCGCGTCGCTGGAACTGACCTCGACACCGGACCCGAACCAGACTGCCTGGCTGATTTCTTTCTCCGACCTCCTGTTCCCACGGCAGCCGCTGGCGCTTAATATGGGCATCGTCTCGCCGCTGTTGGTTACCGTGACGGATCCCGCGACCAATCTGCCGACACAGGTTCCTGCCCCCAGTCTCGCGGCACCCATGGTCGGCGGCAGCGCACGCGCGTCGAGCGCATTCTTCTCCCTGTTCAGCAATCCTGCCGATTCGGCTCATTACCAGGCCCTGTCACCGGCCGAACTGAGACTGATCGCTGAGTGGCTGGACATCGGCGCGCAGTACTACAACGATCCCTTTGCGATTCCACCGGCGAACTGAACGAATGACGTCTCAATGGTGCACGCGGGCGCTTCTCCCCGTTGGCTTCCTGCTGGCATGGGCTACTGCTGCACAGCCCCCGGCGGAGAAGCCGCGCGCCCTCGATGCGGCCCATTTCGTTGAAGTGTCCGTCGATGACCCTTACCTCGAAATGCGGACCGGGCCCGGCCGCGGCTACCCCATCACGCGGGTGGTACCGCGCGGTGAACGGGTCGATGTCCTCATGCGTCGCACCGACTGGTACAAGGTCCGGGACGATCAGGGCAAGGAAGGCTGGGTCGATCGCGAGCACATGGAAAGGACGCTGCTGGCGTCCGGCGACCGCCTGAAGCTCGACGACCCGGCACGGCGGGACTACGAGCGCAGCCCGTGGGAAATCGGCTTCCAGACGGGCAATTTCGGCGGCGGCAACGTCAACGCCGCCTATGCGGGCTACGCCATCAACGACAACTTGAGTGTCGAGACGGGCGTTGAACAGGCACTCGGCAACTCGTCGACCAGCGTGCTCGGGACCATCAGCCTGAGTCACACGTTCGTGCCTCGCTGGCGCATTTCGCCGTTTGTCGACATCGGCACCGGCGTCGTGCGCATCTCACCCAAGGCCGTCATTGTCGAACCGCCCTTGCGACGTGAACAGCTGGGATTCTGGGGCGTCGGCGCCAAGGCCTACCTGTCGCGACGCTTCATGTTCCGGGCCGACTATCGCAGCTATCTGATTTTTACCCAAAGCGCACAGAACGAGGACAGAAGGGAATGGAAAGCAGGCTTCGCGTTCTTCTTCTGACGACCGTCATCGCGCTCGCCGGCGTCGCCTTGAGCGGCTGCGCGCTGTGGCCGTTCGGCAGACACCACGCCGCGGATTCGTCCCCGACGGAGGCGAGCGACGCCTCGGGTGCGTCGCCCTCCGTCGTCGACCCCACCGTGAGCCGCCGCAAGGTCAAGGCACCCAAGATCCGGTCATCCGATTTCGAAGTTGGCGTCTATGCCGGCTCCTATTCGGCGCAGGACTTCGGCGTCAACCCGGTATACGGGGCCCGCCTCGCCTATCACATTTCCGAGGATTTCTTCGCCGAGGGCCTCATCGGCACGAGCAAGACCGGCCTGACGAGTTACGAGGAATTGTCCGGATCGTCCGCCCTGCTCACCGACAGCGAGCGCAAGCTCACATACTACAACCTCGGATTCGGCTACAACATCTTCCCGGGCGAGGTCTTCATCGGCCGGAACCGCGCCTTCAACTCGGCCGTCTATGTCATTGGCGGCGTTGGTGCGACCAAGTTTGGCGGCAGCACGCACTTTACGGTGATGGCGGGCGCGGGTTACCGGCTGTTGCTGACCGACAGGATCGCGGCGCACCTGGACATCCGCGACCACGTATTTCAGAACGATCTGCTCGGCTACCAGAAGACCGTCCACAACCTCGAGAGCACGCTTGGCGTGACCACCTATTTCTGAGGGCATCATGATGCGCATCCAGGCACTGTTCGGCTTAGCAGTTGCGGTAATCCTGACGACCGCGCCGGGTGTTTCGTCCGCGGCAACGGCGATCAAGGTTGGCGATCCCGCGGTCGATTTCTCCTTGAATTCACGCGGTGGCGATCCCGTCACCATGAGCGGCCTCAAGGGCCAGGTTGTACTCATCAATTTCTGGGCCTCCTGGTGCGGCCCCTGCCGGCAGGAATTCCCGCTGCTCGATACGATCTACAAGAAGTACAAGAAGCTCGGCTTCACCATCATCGGGCTTAACGTCGAGCCCGATGCCAAGGATGCCGAGGCGTTCCTGAAGCAGAATCCTGTCAGTTTCCCGATCGTCTACGACCCGAAGGACGAAATGTCCAAGCGCTATGGCATTACGGGAATGCCGAGCGTCGCTCTGGTCGATCGCAAGGGCGTCGTGCGCTGGATGCACAAATCGTACGTGGCGGGCGATGAAAACGAGTACATGGACCAGGTTCGCGGCCTGCTGGCGGAGAAATAGGATGAGCCGCGTACGGCATGCCAGCCTCGGAACTCTGTTGCTTGTGGCCGTTACAGGCTGCAGCCACGTCGAGCCCTGGGTGAAGCCTTATGAGCGTGAGAAGCTGGCCGATCCGATCATGGCGTGGGATCGGGGCGAGCTGCTGAGCGGCTACGTGCTGCACGTGCACGAGAACCGCGAGGCCGGGCGCGGCGGCAACGGCGCGGCCGGCGGCGGCTGCGGCTGCAACTGACGGCCAGCGGCAACCGATGCGCCTGATTGTCCTCTCACTGCTCGCTGTCACCGGCGCCGCTGCCACGGCTCGGGCGGAAGTGCTGCCGCCCGACGAGGCAGACGTCATGTACAAGTACTACAACGGCGGTGGGATCAAGGCCGAGGGTCCGGCCTACCTCGTCAGAAAAAGCGTCACGCAGAACGCCGCCGTAACCGCCTCCTACGAGGTCGATCAGGTAACCGGCGCCTCGATTGACTCGGTGGTGAGCGGCGCGAGCCCGATCCGCGAGGAGCGCAAGCAGAAGTCCCTCGGCGCGGAATACCTGTCCGACAAGGTGACGTACGGCGCCGCCGTGATTTCGAGCGTCGAGAACGACTACGATTCAAGCACGGTTAATGGTCACATCAGTCAGTCGATGTTCGGCGACCTCACCACGGTGACGCTGTCGGCGAGCCGCGGATGGGACATCATTACCCGACGCGTCAAGTCGCCTTCCGGCGCCGTGATAAGCGATCCCACGTTCCGGGCGCGCCTGGACCGGCGGCAATGGTCCGTCGGCGTGTCGCAGATCTTCACGCGCAACCTGATCGTCGGCGTCGATTACGAGGCCAATACCTCGCAGGGATACGAGCAGAATCCGTACCGGACCTATCGTTACCTTGATCCGCTCGCCGCTAACGGTTACAGCTTCGCCGCCGAAGTCTACCCGACGACGCGAACCGGAAATGCCTTTGCCATCAAGGCCAAGTACTACCTTTCCTGGCACGCGGCCGCGTCCGGCAGCTACCGTTACTACACGGACACGTGGGGTATCCACTCGCACACGCTGGAATTAGGCTATACGCAGCCCTTCTACAAGAACCGGCTCACGGCGGACGCCGGATTCCGCTACTACACGCAGAACCAGGCCAGCTTTTACAGCGACCTGTTCCCGCGCTTCGATTACCAGAACTACATGGCCCGCGACCGGGAGCTTTCCTCGCTGTATACCCAATCGTTCAGCGGTGCGTTGACCTATGAACTCCCCAAAGCGCGCTGGCACGTCATCAAGCGGAGCACGGCGTCGCTGCGGCTTGAGGAATTACTCTATCGCTACCGCGACTTTCGCAATGCGACCGTGGTGGGCGTAACGCCCGGCACCGAGCCGCTCTACAGCAACTCGGCCTTCAACGCCGTCATACTCGCCCAGTTCTATTTCTGAGGCGCGCGCGCGGGTGGCGGCTCGAGCCCCTTCGAGTACGTCACCGCGCCATTCTTGTCGATGACGACGGCATCGAGTCCCGGATTTCGCTCGATCAGCTTCAGGCCCTCGACGGGGCCCTTGATGAAAACGCCCTTCGAGAACCCCTCGGTATCCGTGGCGGTAGGGCCGATGATCGTCACGCTGCGCACCTCGGTCGGGCTCTTCCCGGTCTTCGGGTCGA
>CAITAM010000194.1 GCA_903890265.1 uncultured Pseudomonadota bacterium
CGCCCGTCGCCAGCAGCGCCACGATGACAGCGAGGGCACGGCGGCAACGGTGACCGGCGCGGCTGCGGCATCGCATCATTTGGTGGCTCGGGTCCTGGGTCGGGTTCGGCGCTGCGGCTGATGAAAAGAGCGCGCCACCAACGCTGCCCGGATTATCGCGCCGCAGCAAGCTTTTGTCTGGTCCATTCGTTGACACGGTTGTTTGGCGCTGTGCTAAATTCAGATTTGAAAGCGCTTTCTTTATAGCGCGGCTGACTGCCAACACGGTACGGTCAGCCCCACTGCAGCGAGCAAACGTCGTGCAAACCGCGGGCGAGGAGTCTTCGATGTTCAAAGAGCAGCAAATGTCGACTGTTACGGTTGCGCCGGCACGGCCAGGCGCGCGACTGCACGCGACGCTCAGCCTCGCCGCACTCTTGCTCGCCGCCTGCGGCGGCGGCGGCACCGTGACGGTCGGTGTCGCACCGCCGTACACGACGCCCCCGTCGGGCAGCAGCAGTGGCGGTGGCACCGGGTCGACCGCCTCTCCCTATCTGCTTTTTGCATCGAATTACGTGACGTACTCGGGCCAGCAGGCGGACGGCGCTTACCTCCACTCGGCGCAGGGCGGCGACGTCATCACCGGTTTCAGTGACACCAAGAACGACGGCAGCACGTTCAACTACGGCTGCTATTCGTCGGCGCAGAGTCAGATCAATTCCTCGCAGCTCTACTCGCTGCAGGTCAAGGTCAACGGCATCTACAACGGCGCGACGAACACCTGCACGTCGCCGGCGACCGGCACGGTGCCGTCCAAGGTGACGGACTACGCGTTCATTGCGATCCACGCCCCGGGTTCGGCCGGCGTGACGCCCATTCCGCCGATGGAGATCAGCCAGTCGACGCACCTCCTGATCCAGATGGGCAACACGTACAACGCCTCCTACAACAACAACCTGCCGGGTGGTCATGCCACGGTCTTCACGGTCGAGATGAGCGACGCGGCCGACGGCGACTCCAGCAAGGCGACCAACGACTGCAAGTTCGACCAGCGTCTGGGCGGCGTCGGTGCGGGCATTTTCACGGCGCTCGGCGTCGTCAATTACGCCATCGCCCTGAACGACCCGAACTGGTCATGCGGTCCGGGCAGCATGTCAGCGCTGATGGCCTCCGGCGTGACGGCGATTGCCGTCAAGATCACGGCCGACAAGCAGACCGACAACGCGGGCGCGCCGAGCCTCGTGTACGGCGAGTTTGATGTGATGTCGATTGGCTACATCGGCTTCACGAAGCAGCTCGGCACGCTCCCGATCACGGGTTCCTGATCGGGAGGGCGATGCCGGACCGGTGGTTCGCCGCCGGTCCGTCGTTTGGCGAATCGCGGCAGGCCGCCGTCCTCGTCGTGACCCGGTTGCGGCCGAGAAACCCTTTGACCCCACGATGAGTGACCCTGCCATGCTGACTGTGCTGCCGAGCGTGCCTGTTGTCTGGTCCGGACCGGCGAGCCTTGCCGCCGCGCCGCGCGGCGCCCGGGTCTAGGCCGCCATGGCTGCCAGCGACATGCCGACGCCCGCGGCGCTGCCGGATACGGACCTGACGCTTGCCGAGCGATTCCCGGCCGGTTTCGTGTGGGGCGTCGCGACGAGCGCGTTCCAGATCGAGGGCGCGGCGCACAGTGACGGGCGCGCCGATTCGGTCTGGGACGTCTTTTGCCGCACGCCCGGCGTGATTGCTGACGGCGGCAACGGCGATCGGGCCTGTGACCACTACCACCGCTTCCGTGCGGACGTCGAGCTCATGGCCCGCCTCGAGATCCGGGCGTATCGCTTCTCCGTGTCCTGGCCCCGGGTCCAGCCGACCGGGCACGGCGCATGGAACGAAGCGGGCTTTGCCTTCTACGACCGGCTGATCGACGCGCTGCTCGAGCACGGCATCGCGCCTCACCTCACGCTCAACCACTGGGACCTGCCGCAGACGCTGCAGGAGCAGGGTGGCTGGACCCATCGCGAAACGGCGGCGCGTTTCTGCGACTACGCGCTCGAGGTCGCGCGCCGCTTCGGTAACCGACTCGAATCGATCACGACGCACAACGAGCCGTGGGTCATGGCCATCCTCGGCTACGAGACCGGAATCTTCGCGCCCGGCATCAAGAGTCGCCGTGCGGCAATGCAGGCCTCGCACCACCTGCTCCTCAGCCACGGCATGGCGTTGAACGCCATCCGGGGGACGGGACTCGCGACACCCCTTGGCATCGTGCTCAACCAGTCGCCGATCCACCCCGCGACCGACTCGCCGGAAGATCACGCCAAGGCGCGGCTCGACGACGGTCTCACGATCCGCTGGTACATGGACCCGCTGCTGAACGGCACCTACCCCGCGGACGTGATCGCGCACCTTGGCGACGACGCGCCGGCGATCCATGCCGGCGACATGGACGTGATTCGCCAGCCACTCGATTTTCTCGGCATCAACTACTACACGCGCAGCGTGACGGGCACGGGTTCGGCGCTGACGCCGACCGAGCGCAAGCGCGAAGTGACCGACATGGGCTGGGAAGTCTGGCCCGCCGGCCTCTCGGAGCTTCTCGCACGGCTGCACGCGGACTACACCCTGCCGCCGGTCTACATCATGGAAAACGGCGC